>JBGUYH010000001.1:0-5490 GCA_045118595.1 Bacteroidales bacterium
AGTTAGTGGCTTCACCGAGACTCGAACTCGGATCTAAAGTTTAGGAAACTTCCGTTCTATCCCTTGAACTATGAAGCCATAAATTTATAGAGTGTTTTCTCAAAATTCGACTGCAAAAGTAACAAAATTCGGTTTACTTCAACTAACTATGTACAAATATATTTGCAAAGCTGCTTTTGTCGAATATTGAAATATTATAACCATTTGTTAAATTGTATATGTCGTATATTTTGTATAACTTCGCCTCACTACTTTTCATGTGAACATGCAATACGATAATAAATCCGAAGTTGAAATCCGACGAATGGTTGTTAAATATGCAGCTGTTGTATTACTTATATTGTTGGTGATACCAATAGTGGGCAATTTTCCTATTTTATTAGGAATATGGATGCCAATGTTGCTATTGTTATTGACCTTATCAATGTTTGCCATATTTGGTGGACTTGATATATTGTTCATCAACATAGGTAACGATTATGTTGAGATAATGTCGTCGAAATATGTGTCATTGTGCAAACATAGGAAGATGCTCCTTTCGACCGAAACATCTAACATCGTTGGGTACTCTTATCAGAAAAAAATGCTGTTTTTTCGCAAATTTGTTATTAAGTATTGTGACCCAGAGAATGAAAATAGAAAAGAGTGCCGAGTTATATTGTGGCTTACAATGATTAATAAGCGCAAGAGGCATGAGTTGTGCAATACAATGCGAAATATAATATTGCAAAATAAGCAACAATAACAACATAGAAATGAATATAATAGCATCGAATTGCAATGTCTATTCATCGAGCAACCTTACTAACGATTTGAATCACTTGCTCGAAGACTATTCAGCTGAACAAGTATTTTTGATGGCTGACGAAGGTTCAGCAAAAAATTGTTTGCAGATACTCGGTAATGTTGATAAGATAAGTGCAGAGCGCACCATCATAATAAAACAAGGCGATGATTATAAGAATGTAGAAGCTGCTGTTCAGATATGGCAGTTTTTGAGTTCACATAGGGCTACGCGTAAGTCGGTGCTTATAAATGTGGGTGGAGGCATGCCTTGTGATTTGGGCGGATTTTGTGCATCAACGTTCAAACGAGGCATTAGTTTTATAAATATACCAACTACAATCTTGGCACAAGTCGATGCTTCGCTTGGTGGTAAGACAGGTATGAATTTGGGTGGACTAAAAAATGAAATTGGCGTATTTTCGATAGCTAAAGCCGTTCTTATCAATGGAGAATTTTTGCGTTCGCTCGACAAAGAAAATTTGCTTTCGGGATTTGCTGAGATGCTTAAACATGCGCTTATCTACGATGCAACAATGCTCGAACCACTTATGCAACTCGATTTTGATCATCCTAATTATCAGCGTTTGCAAGAACTCATTTGTGACTCTATACGTGTAAAAAATCACTTTGTAACAGAAGATCCAAAAGAGCAAGGTGTGCGTAAAGCACTCAATTTTGGTCATACGTTTGGTCATGCATTTGAGACATTTTCGATGCGGCATAATCAGCACCCAATCCTACATGGCAAAGCAGTTGCTTTTGGTATGGCTTGTGAACTAATATTAAGTCAAACAAAAGTGGGGCTCGACAAAGCAGCATCGCAAAGAGTGGTTAACTATATCAATAGTTTATATGGCAAGATGCCTTTTACACGTGCTGATTATCCAGAATTGCTTGAACTGATGACGCACGATAAGAAGAACGATGCTAATGGCATCAACTTTACTCTGTTACCACGTTTGGGCGAAATATCAATCAATAATATTGGTACAACCGATGAAATATCGGCAGTGCTCGATTGTTATTTAAGTTTATGATTTAACCATGATATATACTGTAACTGCGCCTCGTTTGCATTCGTGTGAAGTGGCTTTGCCTGCATCGAAAAGTTTGAGCAATCGTCAATTGCTTATCAATGTGTTATCGGCTAATCCCAAAGTTCCGCATAATCTATCAGATAGCGATGACACTGCTGTTATGCTTAATGCATTGCGTAGCGATTGTACTCATGTTGATGTAGGTGCGGCAGGTACTTCAATGCGTTTTCTTACTGCATATTTATCATTGCGTAGTGGCGAGCATTTTATAACAGGTTCGGAGCGTATGAAAAAACGTCCGATAGCTATTCTTGTTGATGCTTTGCGTTCGTTAGGAGCTGATATATTGTATGCCGAGAACGAAGGATTTCCGCCATTGCGAATAGTAGGTAAGCAGTTGAATGGTGGTACGATAAATTTGCCAGGCAGTGTTAGCAGTCAATTCATATCGGCTATTATGATGATAGCTCCAATGATAAAAGGTGGATTGCAAATAGAACTAACAGGCAAGGTGGTTTCAAAACCATACATATCAATGACTCTGCAAACAATGAAACAATTTGGAGTAGTTGCAGAGTGGACAGATAACAAAATAGTAATACCAGAAGGTACTTATGCTCACATCGAATCGAGTATCGAATCTGATTGGAGCGCAGCGTCGTATTGGTATCAGATAGCAGCATTGCAACCAGATATGCAGATAACGCTAAAAGGATTGTTGCCAGATAGTTTGCAAGGTGATGCCGAAGGACAGTTCATAGCGCAACAACTTGGAGTGGAAACGTTGTGGACCGATCGTACAACAATATTAAAATCTGCTCAGAAAAAGCATATTGATTGTTTTCGCTACGATTTTAATAGTCAGCCAGATATAGCTCAAACCTATGTTGTAACATGTTGCTGTTTAGATGTTCCATTCTCTTTTACTGGCTTAGAGAGCCTAAAAATAAAAGAAACCGATCGTATTACAGCCTTGATAAATGAATGTAGAAAGTTGGGGTATGTGTTACAGACCAACAATATTGATACACTGAGTTGGGATGGACAAAAATGTGAGCCATCGTCAGAACCTATTTTGACATATAAAGATCATCGGATGGCAATGGCTTTTGCGCCTGCAGCTATAAAGCATGGTGCAGTCCGTATCGATGATCCTTCTGTTGTATCGAAGTCGTATCCTAATTATTGGAACGATTTACGTGGCGCAGGTTTTGATATTATAGAAGGCTGATATTACTTTGCAGTCATGCTAACGAATGGTATTATCATCTCTTCCATTGATATGCCACCATGTTGGAATGTATCGGAAAAGCGATTTGAATATTCGTTGTAGTTATTTGGATAGACAAAGAAATCGCTATTTGTAGCAAATATGTAGTTCGACGATAAATTGTTCTTTGGCAAAAATGCGTCTTCTGGATTTTTAATTTCAAATATATTTTTGGCATCGAACGACAAATTTTTGCCTGTTTTGTAGCGCAAATTGGTATTCACTTCGCGGTCACCAATTACACGACGTGGGTTGTCGACTTTTATAGTGCCATGGTCGGTTGTTATTATGATGTTTACATTTTCGTCGCGTAGCATCATTATGAGGTCGAATAGTGGACTATGTTCGAACCAAGAGCGTGTTATTGATCGGTAGGCAGCTTCAGTGTTCGATAATTGGTTAACAATGTTTATGTCGGTGCGTGCGTGTGAAAGCATATCGACAAAGTTGAAAACGATGGCATTAAGGTCGTTGCTGCGGTAGTTGGGGAATTTTTTTATAAAGTTTTCACCACTTTCTGTAGTGTTAACTTTGTAATAGGCATATTTATATTGTGTTTTTCGGTATCTGGTAAAGAATGTGCCAATAAGTTCTCTTTCATATTGGTTTTGACTATTTTCATCATTGCTATTTGTCCAATATTCAGGAAACATTTTTTCTATTTCGCTTGGCATCAGTCCAGCAAATATGGCATTGCGAGCAAATTGTGTTGCAGTTGGTAGAATGCTGCAATAGAGTTCGGTGTTAATGTTGAAGTGTGGTGCAAGCACAGGGCGTATGGTTTCCCACAGGTCGAGACGGCAGTTGTCTATCACAATGAGCACTACTTTTTTGCCTTGTTCGAGTAGTGGCATAATGCGGTCTTTCATGATGCGGTTCGACATCAGTGGAACATTTTCATTGTCTCTTTGTTTTAGCCAAGTGAGATAATTTTTGCTTACAAATTTTGAAAAACTTTCGTTCGCCTCTCTCTTTTGCATGCGCTGAATGTCGTCCATGGTGCGGATATCTTCGAGGTCTATTTCATAGCGCACAAGTTTTTGATATAGTTGACTCCAATCGTTGAATGTGCGGCACATATTTATCTCTGAAGATATTTTTGCGAAGTCGTTCTGATAATTGCTTTGTGATGTTTCGGTTACCAACTGATGTTTGCCAATAATCTGTTTCAGACATGCAAGTAGTTGCATTTTACTTACAGGTTTAACGAGGTAATTGGCTATCTTTTGTCCTATGGCTTGCTCCATAATGTTTTCTTCCTCGCTTTTGGTAACCATAACAACGGGGATGATAGGATCGTGTTTTTTTATTTTGTTGAGTGTTTCAAGACCACTCATATTAGGCATGTTTTCGTCTAATAGTATGGCATCAAATGTTTGCTGTTGTAGCATATCAAGTGCATCTACACCATTGGTTGCCGTTTCTACTTCGTAGCCTGCATTTTTAAGTATGATGCATAGAGGCTTGAGAAGATCAATTTCATCGTCAATCCATAATATTTTTGCTGCCATAATGATAGTTTTTGAGAGGGTGAAACTCAAACGATAGATTATTTTGTAGGCTTTCTGTTGAGATAATACTCATTGAAGAAAGCTTCGTAATCTTTTCCTATTGAAGCAAGTAGAACAAGACGTTGATTATTGTCTGACACTACGTATATTTCAGGTAGGGTAGCACTGGTAAGTTGGTGCCACCATTCTTTGTCGCGAATGGCGTAGTAGTAATTCATGGCTTCGTTTTTGTTAGCGAATCCGCTTATTATCACTACTTGTCGTTTGTCGGCTAATGTTAGCGTTTGTATGTCGAGGTCTTCGAGTAGGTAGTTACTGAAGTTGTAATCGGCTATTGTAAATTGTGCTTCGTTTTGTAATCCTTTATCAATTACGCATATAATAGTGTGTGTGGTGTCAGGTAGGTATGCAAATGATGGCGTTTCGGTGTGTGTTGTTTCATTGTACATACCAGCTTCGGCCAATGGTGATGTGTAGTTAGTAGCTCTAACAGGTGTTTGCCCTTCGTTGAGTAGAGCTAGCAATTTTGTAGCAAGTTGTGCCTCTTCACCATTTGGGTATTTTTGTGTTACCTCTGTAAGGTCGGCTCGGAAGGCGCTTGTGTTGGCCAGTTTAGCATTTGAGAGCGAACGTATCAGAAGATATTTAGCAGCGTAAGTGGTGTCAGTATTTGTTAGTGCTTTTGATGCTGATGCAATGGCTTCAATATAATTCTGATTGAGATATGTTTCGTATGTGTGGGCATATTTTGCTTCAGCTTCTGCTTTAGCTATGTTATTTTGTTCAAAGTAGTTGGGTTGTGATAGGTATTGTGCGAATTGTGACTGTGGAAATTGTTGTTTTATGTTTTGAGCTGTATTTTTTGCTTCTGTTTGTTGCCCTATCT
>JBGUYH010000002.1:0-10879 GCA_045118595.1 Bacteroidales bacterium
TTCCATTTATTGTGTCGAACAAAAACTATGGCATTTTGTGGGATAACTACTCGCTCACTCGTTTTGGCGACGATCGTGATTACGCTCAACTCAATGATGTTTTTAAGGTTTATGATCGTGATGGCAACGAGGGTGGTTTGTCGAGTGTATGGACTCCTGCTGCCAATAGTACTGCTAAGGTATTGGAACGTACCGAAAAGACACTCTATTTTGATAATATTATGGCTAACAGGGAGTTGCTGCCTAAGGGTTTTCCTCTGATGGGAGCAAAAGTTAGCTTCGATGGTTACTTAGAACCTACTGAGAGCGGCACATATAGATTTTTGCATTACTATGCCGGTTATCAAAAAATATATATCGACGATAAAGAGGTAGTGGCCGAAATATGGCGTACAGCGTGGAATCCTAATAGTCATAAATTTCAGGTGGCAATGGAGGCTGGTAAACGTTATAAGATACACATAGAGTGGATACCCGATGGTGGCGAGTCTTATTGTGCTTTGCGAGCCCTCACACCTGTTCCCGATGCAGAACAAAACAAACTTGCATTTTGGAGTGAAATGGGTAAGCAACTCGATTACTATTTCATAAAAGGTAACAATATCGATGAAGTGATAAGTGGCTATCGTACACTTACTGGTAAGGCACAAGTGATGCCGAAATGGGCTATGGGCTTTTGGCAGAGCAGAGAACGCTACAAAACACAAGATGAAATATTGAGTGTTATGACTGAGTTTCGCAAACGTCAGATCCCTATCGATAATATAGTGCAAGATTGGTCGTATTGGGAAGAAGATCAGTGGGGAGCACATGACTTTGATACTACACGTTTTGCCAATCCACAAGCTATGATTGATTCAATACACGCTATGCATGGTAGGTATATGATTTCTGTATGGCCTAAATTTTATGCCAATACTGAGCATTTCAAGGAGTTTGATGAAAAAGGGTGGATGTATCAACAAGCCATTAAAGACTCGATACGTGACTGGATAGGTGAAGGACATATAGGTTCGTTCTATGATGCCTATTCGGAAGGAGCACGCAAATTATTCTGGGAACAGATGAATGAGCATTTGTACAAATATCCTATCGACGCATGGTGGATGGATGCTTCGGAACCTAACGTTCGCGATTGTACTCCAATGGATTATCGTAAAGCTCTTTGTGGTCCAACCGAACTTGGTCCATCGACAGAGTATTTTAATGCCTATGCACTTGAAAATGCCGATGCTATTTATAATGGTCAGCGCAATGTCAACGATACGTCACGTGTGTTCTTGCTTACACGTAGTGGGTTTGCAGGATTGCAACGTTATTCTACAGCTACATGGAGTGGCGATATAGGTACGCGATGGGAAGATATGAAAGCACAAATATCGGCAGGTCTTAACTTTTCAATATCGGGCATCCCATTTTGGACAATGGACGTAGGCGGTTTTAGTGTTGAAAATAGATATGTGGTAGGACAACAACTTTATGATAGCACAGGCAAGGAGAACGAGGATAATAAAGAGTGGAAAGAGTTACAAGCACGTTGGCATCAGTTTGGCGCATTCTGTCCGCTCTATCGCACTCATGGTCAATGGCCATTCCGTGAGGTATGGAATATAGCTCCAGAGGGGCATCCTGCATATAATTCGATACTCTATTATCATAAACTGCGTTATGCACTCATGCCATACATTTATTCGCTGGCAGGTATGGTTCATTTTTCCGACTACACTATAATGCGTCCGCTTGTGATGGATTTTGAAGTCGATCAAAATGTGCTCAATATAGGAGATCAGTATATGTTTGGCACTGCCATATTGGTAAACCCTGTATACACCTATGGAGCTCGTAGTCGTAACGTATATTTGCCAACATCGGTAGGATGGTACGATCTTTATACAGGTGCATATCAAAAAGGCGGACAAAATATTGATGCTTCAGCGCCTTACGAGCGCATACCTCTCTTTGTGCGTGAGGGCGCTATTGTACCTGTTGGTCCTGATATTCAGTATGCTACTCAAGTTCAGCCCGAGCAACTTACTCTGTTTGTTTATGCTGGACAAGATGGGAAATTTACACTTTATGAAGATGAAGGAACAAACTACAACTACGAAAAAGGTAGATATAGCACCATCGAATTTTCATATAGTGAAGCACAAAAAACATTTACTATAGGTGCCCGAAATGGAGAATTTGACGGAATGCCTAAGCATCGCAAATTCAACATAGTAGTGGTAAATACAGCTAACCCACAAGGCTTATCGTTCAATGCTATTGGACAAGTTGTGGAATATAATGGTGAGCAAATACAAGTAAAACTTTAAGTTAATTACTTAGTAGATAATAAAAAGGAGATGAGTTTGAAGTGATAATAACTTTCTTAGCTCATTTCCTTTTATTATTTTTGTAAAAATTTGAACAAATCTTTACAACAATAAATGAATAGGCTACTAAACAAATTGGTAATATCTGCAATAGCTATTGTAGGCATCGTGTCGGCATGTACAGAAAATACAGTGACACGACAAGTTACCAAATTTACCAAGGATTGGCGTTTTCAACTCATCGACTCAACAATGACCGAAGATGGCGTTGAAGCTGAAAATTTCGACGACTCGAAATGGCGCAAACTCGACCTCCCACACGACTGGGCTATCGAAGGCGATTTTAGTGAACAAAACCCATCAGGTACTGGTGGGGGCGCTTTGCCTGGCGGACTCGGTTGGTATCGAAAAACGTTTAATGTAACCTCTGACGATCTTACTAAAAAGATATTCATAACATTCGATGGCGTTTATATGAACTCCACCGTCTATGTCAATGGCGAACCAATTGGTACGCGCCCTTATGGGTATGCTACGTTTCAGTATGAACTAACTGATTATTTGCATGTAGGACGAAATGTTATAGCTGTCAGAGTTGATAATACAGAACAGCCCAACTCTCGTTGGTATAGTGGTTGTGGCATTTATCGTAATGTGTGGATTACTAAGACTAACGACATCTACGTCGATAATTGGGGCACATTTGTTACAACACCACTTGTGAATAAAATAAAAGCCGACGTTAATGTGCAGATAACGCTAAATAACAGCCGCGCACACAACTCCGACGTAAAAGTTGTTTCAATCATTGTTGATGCTAAAGGACGAGAAATAACATCAACATATAGCTATTTAAGCGCTATTGCCGAGAATACAACACAAATATATCACGAACTAAAGGTTCACAATCCGCATCTTTGGAATATCGACGATCCATATCGTTACCGACTCATAACACAGATATTCGATGGTCGCACACTCATTGATGAATACACCACAACGTTTGGTATTCGTAGTTTCTACTTCGATGATGAACAAGGTTTTATTCTTAATGATAATAGCTTGAAAATTAATGGTGTATGCATGCATCACGATTTAGGATGTTTGGGAGCAGCTATCAATAAAAGAGCTATAGAACGTCAATTGCAGATACTGAAAAATATGGGTTGCAACGGCATACGTTGTTCGCACAACCCGCCAGCACCTGAACTGCTTGAACTATGTGATAGTATGGGCTTCATTGTTATGGACGAAGCATTCGATATGTGGCGCAAGAAGAAGACATCTCATGACTATGCTCGTTATTTCAATCAGTGGCATGAACGCGATTTAACAGATCTCATTCTGCGCGACCGTAACCACCCATCGGTGTTTGTTTGGAGCATTGGCAATGAAGTGCTTGAGCAATGGACACATGCTGATGCTGATACTCTCGACCTCGCAGCAGCTAATCTTTTGCTCAACATGAAACGTGACGAAGATGCACTTATTAGCGATGATGAACTAAGCGTTAACTCATTACTATGCAAGAAACTATGTGACATAGTGCACGACCTTGATCCTACACGTCCTGTTACATCGGGTAATAACGAACCCAGTCCGAGCAACCATCTCTTCCAAGCCGGCTCGCTCGACATTATTGGTTTCAATTATCACGATTCGTTTTTTGAAAGCGTTCCGCGCAATTTCCCACACAAACCATTTATCGTAACCGAAAGTGTTTCGGCACTAGCTACACGTGGATATTATCGAATGCCAAGTAGCAAAATGTTTATATGGCCCGAGCGTTGGGATAAACCATTCTACGACCAATCATACTCTTGCTCATCATACGACAATTGTCATGTGCCGTGGGGTAGTACTCATGAAAGTTCGTGGAAGATAATCAAGCGTAATAAGTTTATCAGCGGACAATATATTTGGACTGGTTTCGATTACCTTGGTGAACCTACGCCTTATGGTTGGCCTGCTCGTTCTTCATACTTTGGACTTGTCGACCTTGCTGGTTTCCCTAAAGATTCATACTATTTCTATCAGAGTGAATGGACCACCAAACCAATGCTTCACTTGTTGCCACATTGGAACTGGAAAGACGGAGAAGATGTCGATGTGTGGTGTTACTACAATCAGGCCGACGAAGTAGAGCTATATCTCAATGGCGAGTCGATGGGTGTGCAACGTAAAGATACTGTTACGCTCCATGCTACATGGCAACTATCGTTTAAGCGTGGCGAGCTAAGAGCTGTAAGCCGCAAAGATGGCAAGACAATAAAAGAACAATATCTGCGCACAGCTGGTCGACCAGCACAAATACGCATGACTGCCGACCGTGAGCGCATAAAGGCAGATGGCGAAGACCTATGCTTTTTGACTGTTGAAGTGCTTGACAAAGATGGCAATTTATGTCCTGATGCCGACAATGATATTCTTTTTGAAATAGAAGGTACAGGATTTATCGCTGGTGTCGATAATGGTTCGCCCGTGAGCCTTGAACGTTTCAAAGCTAATCATCGCAAAGCATTCTATGGAAAGTGTCTTGTTGTGGTGCAGAGTAACAATGACATTGGTAATATACGCATCACAGCCTCGTCAGAAGGATTGGAAAGCGCCGAAGCTGCAATACATTGTTTACCAATTGATAAATATTAAGAAATGGATATACCACAAGATCCTTTTATGCTTTTAAGCTACATCAACATGCAACTGCGCGATAACTACGAATCGCTCGATGAATTATGTAATTCGATAGGTGTTGATAAGCAGCAAATAATCGACAAATTAGCTTCGGCTGGTTTTGAATATATGGATGATATAAAGCAATTTAGATAACGAACAAACTAAAAAATATGAAAGGTAACATCTTTATCCTTTCGGCATTGGCATTGGCAAGTTGTTGCACACAAAACAACCAATCTATGCAATGGACAGATGCCGAGATTGAACAAAAAATTGATGAGATAATGCCACAACTCAGTATGGAAGAGAAGGTAGCAATGTGCCATGCACAGTCGAAATTCTCTACGCCAGGTGTGGCCCGATTGGGTATACCCGAATTGTGGTATAGCGACGGCCCCCATGGTGTGCGTGCTGAGATAAACTGGGACAATTGGGGGTATGCAGGTTGGACCAACGATAGTGTAACAGCCTTCCCAGTATTAACAGCATTGGCAGCAACATTCAATCCTTCGCTTGCTGCAGAATATGGTAATGCTGTGGCTGAAGAAGCACTCTATAGAGGTAAAGACGTAATGCTCGGACCAGGTGTTAACATATATCGAACACCACTCAACGGACGAAACTTTGAGTATCTAGGCGAAGACCCATATTTGGCTTCTGTTATGGCTGTTCCATATATTAAAGCAATGCAGCAGAAAGGAGTTGCAGCGTGTGTTAAGCATTTTGCACTCAACAACCAAGAAACATGGCGAACCACAGTCGATGTTGAGGTAAGCGACCGTGCCTTGCGTGAAATATATTTGCCAGCTTTTGAAGCCGCAGTACGCGAAGCACATGTGTGGTCGATAATGGGTTCATATAACCTCTACAATGGTCAGCACTGCTGCCACAATGCAAAACTTAATACTATTTTGCGCAATGAGTGGGGGTTCGATGGTTGTGTTATTACCGATTGGGGTGGGGCAACAAGCACTCGTGAGGCTGCAGAAAATGGTCTCGATGTCGAAATGGGTACTTGGACCAATGGTTTGACATTCTCAACATCGTTTGCATACGATAACTATTTTCTTGCTCGTCCATACATCGATGCTATGAAAAAAGGTGAAATAGATCCTAAGACACTCGATGCAAAGGTTCGTAACATACTCCGTCTAATGTTCCGCACCAATATGGCAAAAGTTAAGCAGCAAGGCAGAAAAGGAAATGCCGAACATTTTCAAACAGCTATCGACATTGCACATGAAGCTATTGTATTGCTCAAAAATGAAAATAATATGCTTCCTATCGATCCTAAAACAACTCAGAAAATAGCTGTGATAGGTGAAAATGCAACACGCAGCATGATGGGTGGTGGTTCGTCAGAACTGAAGTCGTATCGTGAAGTATCGCCACTTGATGGCATCAAGAGTCATTTCCCTAATGCACAAATTATGCATGCTATGGGTTATGCAAGTGGTCCAGAAGCATACGGACGAGTATTCCCATCACCACTCAATGCTGATAGTTTGAAACAAGCAGCTATTGAAGTAGCAAAAGATGCTGACCTTGTTATCTTCGTAGGTGGTTTGACCAAAGCGCATGAACAAGATTGTGAGGGTGGTGACCGTCAAAGTTTTGAACTTCCATTTGGTCAAAGTGAGCTTATAAATAGCATTCTCGATGTTAATAAAAATATGATTATGGTTCTCGTTAGTGGCAATGCAGTAGCAATGCCATGGGTCGAGCGTATGCCAGCCATAGTTGAGGCATGGTTTGCCGGTTGTGAAGCTGGTAATGCTATAGCTGATGTGCTTTGTGGCAATGTAAATCCATCGGGCAAGCTGCCATTCTCATTCCCTGTAAAACTTGAAGATAATGCAGCACATAGTTTCGGTAGCGAAGAGGTGTATCCTGGATTGGCATCGGTTGATGAAGCTAAAAATCATAAAGAGGTTTACAAGGAGGATATTCTTGTGGGTTATCGTTGGTTCGATACTAAAGGTATTCGTCCACAATATGCTTTTGGTCATGGACTTAGCTATACTACATTTGATGTTAGTAAAACTGTCGCAACAGTGTCGGGTGGCAATCTTAATGTAAAGGCTACACTTACTAACACAGGAAAACGTAGTGGTGCCGAAGTTGTACAAGTGTATGTGGGTAAGGTCGATTCAAAAGTTGCGCGTGCACAGAAAGAGTTGAAAGGATTTGACAAGAAAGAACTTGCAGCTGGAGAATCTACTAAAGTTGTTATTAATGTGCCAATTGAGAAACTTGCTTATTTCAATGTTGATACCCAAAAATGGGAAGTTGAAAAGGGTAAATATAATGTTTATGTTGGTACAGCATCAGACAAGATAGCTGCAACCATAGAGGTAAATATTGATTAGCAACAGATTCAATAATTATATAATCAGAGCCGACTGAATACATAATTCAATCGGCTCTGATTTATATATTTCCAGATGTGTGGAGAATCAGATCCACGATAGTCCTTTTTTCTCTTCGGTTGTCATAAGTTGTTCAAGATATGCCTTTACAGGATTTTGTTCTCCATTGAATTCTGAGGCCATATCTTTTAGTTCATCAAAAGTCTTATTGAACAAGATTTTGCCATCTTTGAGCAAGGCAAATTTCATACCCAAGTCGGCAATAACATCGTATTGGTGTGATGTGATAAGTATTGCTACTCCATTATTTGCCATTTTGTGTAAGAGTTTGCTGATGTTTTGCACCGACACGAAATCGATGCCGTCGAAAGGTTCGTCGAGAATTAAATATTGGGGGTTGTGGAGCAATGCCATTGCCAACGACATTTTGCTTTTCATACCCTTTGAATAGCTTTCGATATACTTTTTTTTGTCATTGGGCAGTTCGAAAAAATCGAGTAGTTCGTCAATGCGTTGGTTGAGTGTAGTTTTTTCTATTTTGAACATTTTACCCAAAAACTCCAATTGTTCGCGTGCTGTGAATTTTTCTACATACACAGGTTCTTCAAACACATAACCAACTTTGCTGCGGTGCTTGTAGCTTTCAACAGTGATAACTTCATCGTCAATTTTTATCTCACCAGCGTTGCTTACCATTAATCCTGATACAATGTTGATTAGCGTAGTTTTTCCTGCGCCATTGGCTCCCAATAATGTTTGTATTGTACCGCTCTCAATATTGAGGCTAACACCTTTTAGAACTTCGTTTTGTTTGAAGCTTTTCTCTATTTCTTTTATCTCTATCATTGGTCAAAATGAATATAATATACTAATCGTTTTAATGTATTTGTATAACAATACCATATAGCATAAGTAGTAAGCAATAATATGCAAAGTCCGATATTTGTCTTATCAAAGAAACTAATGAATGTTATGAGTCCGAATGTTATCATAACAGCTATACTAACTAAAAAGTAACAAGCAATATTGCGTTTTATCTCATTGCGAATTGATGCTAAGTCGGACAACTGGCAAGCAATACCTACTATTAGCATAGCTATGTTGAGTTCCATATTTTGTAGTAGCCACATAGTCTCGCGCATCCAATCGATATTTCGACTAAAAATTAAACTTATCATGATGCTAGGCAACCGACCTACAATGTATGCCACTAATAGTTCAATGCCCCATGCAGTATGTGCAGCACGTATGAGAGGTATGCAATTGGCGTTTGTGATTTTTATAAGTATTGTTTTGGCTGGGGTAAGTTTGAGAGGGTGTAAATATGTGTGTTGTAATATGAGTGGAACAAATAGCGTTATGTTGAATTGTAAATTGAACATAGCCCCTATCATAGTAATCATAAAAATTATCATTGTATCAAATATGATACCCGCACGCAAATGATATTTTAGAGTATAGCTCAACATCGAGTTAGAATTTGTGTTGCAATATTAATATATATTTAGGCTGCTTCGCTATAAGGATGGAAAAGATTTGACAATTTTATCCACGAGCGCAGCCAAAATAGAGTCCAGCTGAAGTGGTGCAATATGGAGTAGGTGGTGCGCTTGAGATCATTGTAGGCCTTGCCTTCACGTTTATTAGTGAACGATTGTGGCAAATCCAATTTGATGTTCGGGAATTGCCTGATGAATGGCTGCTTGCTGAGTTCTTTGAAATAATCTTCAATCTCGGCATTGTGTTTGTCCATCTGAGCGTAGTCGATGAACGAACTTACTAATGCCGAATTGACAAAGAAATATGTATAGCAATCGCGAAAACGCTCAAAATCGTTGTACGACTTGAGCATATCTTTCACCGACAGAATAGCCGTAAGACGATCGTTGATGGTCTTGACAGTCCAGCTGCGAACTATCGAACCTAAACGCAAATTGTAGTGATAGACAGGTACTTCCAACTTAGCTATAGAGTTGATATGATAGAAAAGTTTGGCAGAAAAGATTATATCTTCGAAATGAATGCCGCTGTCGTTAATAGACTGATTTATAAGTATTATGCGATTGTCTTTTGCGCAATATTGGTTAATAATATCAAGCGTAGAATCGGTTGAAGCATCATTTATGATAATGATTTCAATATTTTTATATGTCTGATTTATAACAGAGTTGAGGCATTTGCCGATATATTTTTCGGTGTTATATGCCAGAATGATTATAGAAACTAACATACAATTTTTTTGCAAAGGAGAATGTATAAATTTGTAAAAACAAATAAATGAGTACCCAATTGGGCGACTTTATCCAATTTGGGTAAAGTTGCCCAATTGGGTAATGTTTTTTAGCCGTGAAATGTTTATTTTGTACATTATTTTGTTTTTGGAGTTCGAACTCGCGTAGCAGTGCCGAAAATCCGAAAACAGAGTAGGCAAAAAAATTAAAATATTCATGCTATGAAAAAATTAACTGAAGAAGAAATGAGCCAAGTGAATGGAGGGTATTCTGGTGCTTGTATTGGTGGATTAACTATGGGAGGCGCTGGTATTTTAGTTACCGCAATAGGGGCTGGAATAGCAACATGTCCTGCAGGTTGGCTTACTTTGATTGGTGGTGGTGCTGGTATTCTGGGATTTGCATTTACTGCATATGGATGTGGTTCAGAACGGCTAATTCCATTAGATGTAGCCAATAGTCCCAAAGGAGATATAGGAACACGTGTAGAACTATAACTTAACACGTGTTTAGATGACCTATTTACAAGAGAAGTCTTTGTCTTCTCTTGTTTTTATTTAATGAATAACATCTATGGATATAAATAATCGAAGATTCTGGATTTTACGATTGCTCATACTGATTTCTATGTTTGTTCCATTAATGGGATTGATAATAGGTGTATATTGTTATGACAGTCTATGTTTTTGTGATATACTATTTTATAACTTAGGCACTAATACGTATTATTTATTTTTATTAGCAGTATCAACAAATTATATAAGAGATATTAGGCTAATATTACCTCACTATAATTATATTACCACTCCTATTAGCAACAAAGAATTACTGATAAGAGATGTAAAATGTATTCTTACTCATAAGTATACATGTTATATTGTTGTTGTGAGTTGTATTATGTTGATTATTAGTGATGTGGATGATTTTCAAAAAGTTGCTATTGGTGTTATTTTTATATTGCTACTATTCTTTTTTACTACATTTTATGTATTCTTTTGCAATTCTGATTTCAAATTTACATGGATCAAAAATAATTGTGTTGCTTTTAATTATCCATTTGTATTTTTGCCAATAGCATATGCGTTAGGTAATGCTTGGCTAATTGGGTATGCTATATTATTATTTATTTTAAGCATATTACTCTCTGCTGTGTATTATCGTAAAGCTATAAAAGCTATGCAACAACCTTTTATTAAGTAATACAACTTAACCTCTTACAAAAGGCATCGTAATTAGTTTTTTTCTTGCATAGTAATTCAAATTACAAAGGAGTATTGCTTAAAAT
>JBGUYH010000003.1:0-2391 GCA_045118595.1 Bacteroidales bacterium
GACAATGAATGGACACTATTCTACACCAATCTCAATACCCTACGACACAACAACCCTTCACTCAATTCATACACACCTTGGAGCAAAGCCAATAAATTCAATTGTAACAACAACAATGTATTGGCTTTTGAACGAACATCAGAACATGGTAATTCGGTAATAACAATTGTAAATCTATCAGAAGAACCACAAAAACTCAATATCTCAATACCAAACATTGACAAATACAACAACTACTTCAATCCTCAAACACAAAACCTACCAGATACGTTGCAAGCATGGGACTATTTGGTACTAACAAAATAAGGTAGTAAAACATAGAAGTCGGGCAATGAATGTTATTAAGTTCATTGCCCGACTTTTATGTTTATTGTAATCGAAATCACAGATTAGCCTTTATTTTCTCTATGAGCTCTGCATATTCAGCATCGCTCAAATAGACCTTTTGTGGATTCATCTGGAATATACCACCATAGTCAGGACCATCTTTATACTTAGGCGCCAAATGAAAATGCAAATGCGATAATTTATCAGAATAAGCACCATAGTTAATCTTTTCTGGGTGAAAAGCTTTGTCCATAGCACGAGTTACACGAGTCACATCTTTCATAAAGGCATTTCGCTCATCATCAGACAATTCAAACAAATCGCTAACATGCTTATCATAAGCCACCAAACAACGTCCTCGATATGTCTGCTCCTTAAACAAAAACACACGCGAAACCGACAAATGAGCAATCTCAATCATCAAATTCTTTTGCGTCTCATTATTTTGACAATAGAGACAATCTTTAATATCACTATACATATTAATTGTGTTTAAAAATATCGGCAAATAAAATGCATCCTACTTCCAAATAAAGGGCTTTTCTGACTAAAATAGGGGCATCAATTAACATTCAAAAAAACGACCTAATTATATGCCACAACACAGGTACCAATAATGAAGGCAACATATTTAGTGTTTTGCAATCTTTCAGTTTTAAGATACTAAGTCCAGAGCAAACGATAAGCACACCACCTATTGTCGACATGTCACTTATCAATCCACATTCCACTATACTATCAGATGCAAACAATGCAATGCAATAAAACGAACCTTGCCATAACAACAATATCAGCGCTGCTAACATAATACCCCACCCATAAGTTGCAGCAAATATGGCTGATGTTACCAAATCAAGTGTTGCATTGGTGTAAAGATAAGTATTATCACTATTTAGGGCACTCAATATAGGACCAACGATAGAGAATGTTCCAACGCAAAAGAGCAACGATGCTGTTGTTAATCCTTCAATAAAATTATTCTTACTTCTCACCTGAGTAATATTTTGCACCTTGCCATCGATGTCAACCATAGTACCAACAACTCCACCTATAGCAAGACTCAAAATAAACAAAACAGGGTATTCGCAATTACCTATATTATTCGAAAAAGCATCAAAACCTAATACCAATGACGCTAACCCCATAGCATTGTAGAGCACATTCTGATACTTCTCTGACACTCCACGTCTGAGCACACTACCAACACAACTACCTACTACAATACATGTTACATTAACTATAGTTCCTACCATACCCTACTCCATTCTGCCATATTTCATCTCTTCGCCATTTTGGTCATACTGCTTACGCTTTCCTTTTGGCTTCGATGTCAACCTTATCCTAACTATTTCTGTATGATTCATACTCTGAGCCACTGCTGCATCAAAAGCCGACATATGCTGTGGCAAGAAACGCTCACATATTGCTCTCATTGCAAACAAACGTTCAGTACCATCAGTTACTATATCAGCCACACCAAATGCCACTGCTGATCTATATTCAAGAGTAAAACTATTATCTTTCGGACCAACTACGGGTTTGCACTTTGTAACTGCCGACAAACACACTTGATTATTACTACGAATACAATCTAACTTCAAACCCTCTTGAGCGCAATGAAAATACATGGTCTCATCATCAGTTACAACCAACGATAAAGGTATGCCATAGGGAGTGCCATCAGGACAAACCATGCTAAGAGTTACATAAGGGGCTTTACGAAATACATCGAGAGCAAAAGCAGAGTCCATTTCTCGACTTTTTTTGCGCATTTCACGTTCCATCTACTATCTGTTTAAATTTACTTCTATTTATGCTGCACAATTCTGTGTAACGATGAATATTTACACTCCGAAAGTAGTACTATTTTGAGCAACAAACAAACGAGGCTGACTTTTAAACAAAAGTCAACCTCGTAATATCATATGATTTGCTTTCTATCAAATAAGTGGCACATTTTTTTGAGCACACTTTTCACGCATATCATCTGGCCAAATACTTGCTTTATTTTCGCCTATGTGTGCTTTTTTAAAATAAAACATACAAAAACGACTCTGACCAATA
>JBGUYH010000004.1:0-5763 GCA_045118595.1 Bacteroidales bacterium
TAACCATGCATCTGCTATCGCCAGGATATAAATTGGTGCAGATAACGCAAGATTTGCATAGCTTTTGGGATAATGCCTATTTTGAAGTAAAGAAAGAGTTAAAAGGACGTTACCCCAAACATGTTTGGCCAGATAAACCATGGGAAGAACAAGCAGTGAGAGGTATAAAGAAGAACTGAAAATATGTAAGTCATTACTTGTTGGTTGTCAAGTATTCAGCATTTTTACTTTTGTTGAAGAAAAAGACACCGATGATAAAAAACTTCAAACATAAATTGAAATAATAATTGTAATAAGTTCTGAAAGTGCTATCTTTGCGCCAAATCAATAGCATAGCCATTGTGCATGTTATAAAATATATTGTAATAAAAGAAAAGACGAAATAGTTATGACTAAACAATCAAAGCGCTTTACGTTAGTTGCCATGATGCTGGCAATGGCGCTCGGCGTTTCAACAACAAGTTGCGAAGACGAAGATAATGTTCATACACTTGGTAACTGGATCAATCTCTATACCGATATGCCTGGTACTCCTCGCGGTGGTGCTGTTTGCTTTCAGATAGGTCAAAAAGCATATATCGGAACTGGTGCCAATACTGCAAATACTGAAGAGAATGAGCGATTCAGAGATTTCTATATGGTAACTCCTGATGGAAATGGTGGTATTAAATATACAGGTAAATGGCAAAATAGTGGTACTACAATTTCGTCTATGCCAGATAATGCGCCTGCTCGTAATGGTGCAGTTGCTTTCGTACTCAATGGTAAGGGTTATGTAGGTTTGGGTTATACAGGTAGCCGTTATTTGAATGACTTTTGGGAATTTGACCCAGAAGGTACTCCTTCAACAGAACAATACAATCTTTCTGAAGATGATGATTTCTTTAAAAATGGCTATGGTAGTTATGCTTCATACGTGTCTACATATAGTAAGATGACATCAGAAGCAAAGGCTAAACTTGATGCAGGAACTCCTACTGGTCGTTGGAAACGTATATTAGATTATCCTGGCGATACTTGCCGTTATGCTGTGGCATTCGTATTGAAAAATACCGACGGAAAAGAATACGCTTATGTAGGTACCGGCGAAGATGGTGAGTCGAATTATTTGTCAGATTTTTTCCGTTTCGATGGTGAAAATTGGGAGCGTGTAAGCAATTGCAAGAGAACTCGTGCACAAGCTTCTACCTTCGTAATGGAGATTGATGGTGTTGAATATGCATATTTGGTTGGCGGTGTAAATAGTGGCGCTGTTGTCAGTCTTGAACGATTTAATCCAAATGTTCTTGATGAAGATGGTAATATTGGTCAGTGGGAAACACTCCAATTGATGAAAGATGCTACTCGCGAAACATTCGACGATGACTATACAGGTTTGGCAGTTTATGGTGCAACCGCATTTGTGTTGAAAGATCGTCAGAAGGCATATATTACAACAGGTGGCGTTGGTTCAGCTGGTGTACTTACATGGGAGTATGATCCAATTGGTGACTATTGGGTACAGAAAACATCGTTTGAGGGTTATGCACGTCGTTTCGCAGTGTCGTTCGTATTTGAACAGCAAAACTCAAAAACAGGTGGTATGCAAGATGTGCCTTATGTAGCAACTGGTACAAACGCACAACTTACTACAACAGCTACAGGCGGTAGTTTCTATTGCGACACTTGGCGTTTTAATCCTTATCAAGGTTGGGATAGCCATGATTAATGGAATAGAATAAGAAAAAATAATCCCTCTGCTGACGCTTTTGGGCGATTGCAGAGGGATACCTATTTTTGCTAATAACTATAGCTAACTATTTGTCCACAACTATTTCAAGAAATAGACCTACTGATGAGTAATTTCATATTACCAACTATCATCATAGCCATAACACTCGTTGTGCTTGCCGTTGTAGTTTCGGCGTATGTGCGACACATTAACAAAACTCGTGCACGTGAAATTGACCTTATGCATCAGAATATCGAGTTCGAGATGAAGTTTTTGAAGTCGCAGATAAATCCACATTTCCTATTCAATGCTATGAACAACATATATGCATTGTCGGTAATTAAGTCGGAGCGTACACCTGAGATGATTCTAAAATTGTCAGATATGTTACGCTTTACACTTTATGAAAGCGAAAGTAAGAAGGTAAAGGTGGGGCGCGAAGTTGATTATATAATCAATTACATAGAGTTTCAGAAGATAAAAATGGACAGCGAACCTAACATAAAAGTTGACATAAGCAATTGCAATAAAGAACTTATGATTGAACCTATGTTGCTGATACCATTTATCGAAAATAGTTTTAAGCATGGCAATATCGACAATACAAAAAAAGGTTGGTTGCAAGTAGAGATAAAGACACTTGGTCCGATGCTTGTTTTTCAGGTTAGCAATTCGTTGCCAGCCATAGCAATAAACAAAGATGTAGTTGGAGGTATTGGTGTAGAAAATGTGCGCAAACGTCTTGATATGCTCTATCCCAACCGCTATGAACTCAACATCAATACCACTGAAACTGAGTTCAGAGTGTTTATGCAAATAGATACCTTTGTAAATTAAAAAGACGACATACTATGAGCGATAAAATTAGATGCATAATAATCGATGATGAATTTCCTGCTCGCATATTGCTAAAGGAGTTCATTGAGAAAGTGCCAACTCTTGAGTTGCTCGGCAATTTTAAGTCGGGACTCGAAGCATTGCCAACCATACAAACTGGCGATGTTGATCTGATGTTTCTTGATATTCAGATGCCCGACATAACAGGTGTTAACTTCATAAAAATGCTAACAAAAAAGCCACTTGTAGTTTTCACCACAGCCTATTCAGAATATGCTATTGAGAGTTACCAACTTGATGTGCTCGATTACTTGCTAAAGCCATTTTCATTCGACAGGTTTATGCAAGCAGTGGGTAAGGCTATGTCGCGCCTAACACAACCTGTTGCCACAGTAGCCGAATCAGCGCCAATGGTGTCAACAAACATAGCCAGCGAAGAACCAACTGATGAGTATTTGCTTGTTAAGGCTGACCATAAGATACATCGTATTAAATATGATTCGATACTATATATCGAAGGATTGCGTGAATATGTGACAATATTTTGCGTTAATAACGAGAAAATTATCACACTCGAATCGCTCCGCAATTTAGAAGAGACATTGCCCGATAATAAATTTATCAGGATACACAAATCCTACATTGTGCGTCTCGATCTTATCAAATCGTTATATGGTAATCAGATTGCGGTTGAAGGCATAAAAGAGTATATACCTGTAGGAAAGTCGTATGTCGACATTGTAAAGAAGATTTTTTCATCAAATAAATAAACGAAAATACATATACCAACGACAACAATGAAGTTTTTGAAAATATCATCAGCTGTTTTTTTGAGCGTTAGTAGCATTTTTGCCCAAAATGGCGATGTTGAAGATGTTGTTGAACAACAACTTGAAGCCGAATCAGATTCAGCAGTGGTAGCAGAGCTATTGTATATGACTCCTGCTGTCGATAGTTTGCTCAATGCATGGTATTCTAATAGGGAAATGATAAGTAATGACCTTGTGCCCGATACTATAGTCAATGCTGATACACTTATAAGCGGCTTGTCTGACAATGTATTTGTGCAACGACTACAAGCCATGCAGTCGCCAATACCAATGACCTACAATGAACAAGTAAAACGTTTCATTGACCTATATGTAGTGAAACGCAGAGCTATGGTGCAGAAGTTGCTCGGACAATCGAAATACTATTTCCCAATGTTTGAAGAGGCACTAGATGCTTATGGTTTGCCACTTGAGTTGAAATTTTTGCCCATTATTGAGAGTGCACTCAATCCGCGTGCCTATTCACGTGCGGGTGCTTCAGGCTTGTGGCAGTTTATGTACTATACAGGTAAGCGCTACGACTTACAAGTTAATTCGTATGTAGATGAACGTTGCGACCCTTATAAATCATCGTGGGCAGCAGCTAAGTTTTTGGGTGAACTCTATTCCATATATGGTAATTGGCATTTGGCCATTGCTGCTTACAATTGTGGTCCTGGTAATGTAAACCGAGCCATAGCCCGGTCGGGTGGGCAGACAGATTTCTGGAAGATATACTATCATTTGCCACGCGAAACACGTGGATATGTACCTGCGTTTATTGCTGCAGCATATGCTATGACTTATGCAAGCGAGCACCAGCTATATGCCACTGCAACCAATAAACCAATAGCAGCCGATACTATTATGGTGACTAAGCCATTGCACTTTGAGCAAGTAGCTGCTAAATTGGGATTGCCCGTTGAAATGCTTCGGGAACTCAATCCACAATACCGTCACGATGTTATCCCTGCGCAGGGTGGTAAGTATTATTCGCTCCGTTTGCCAGTTGAAGTTACACTATCGTTTGCTGCGCAAGAGGATTCGGTTTATGCTTATCAACGCGAAAAGTATTTCCCCGACAATAAGATAGTTGCCATTTCTGAGGCTGTATATGCTAAAGGTGTTGCACCTGCAAATGCTGCTAAACTTATATACACTGTAAAGTCGGGCGATGTGCCAGGTAGCATAGCATCACGGTTTGGAGTACGCTTAAGCGATTTGAAATATTGGAATGGTATGCGTCGCAACATTATCAGAATAGGACAAAAATTGGTTATCTACGTACCTAAGTCGCGTGCTGACAGATATAGAGGTATGGCTAAAGTGGTTGAAGGAAAATGAGAAAAATAGCAATCGTATTTTTTTTGTTGGCGATAACTTCTCAAGCCTATTCGCAGTTCAATCCTAACCTCGACGCTATAAAGGGACGTAGGCGAGCCCAGTTGCGCGATGATGTACTTTGGCATGCCGAAACGGCGCGAACCAATGCTCGACGTACAGGTAATGTTAGTATCACGTCGGCTTCGCGTTTGGGATTAGCAGAGCGTTTGGAATTATCGACATACCTTGCTTTCGACTTTTTTCAGCCTAATCTGATGCTAAAATACAGATGGAATAAAGCACCCCAAGAGTGGTATTTTGCCTCGAAAATGAATATTGGAAATGCTTATACAGGACTAAAATTTGCACAGCGACAAGGTTATACTGACTATGTTGCAGCCGACGATGTAATACCTAAGGTTGTTGAGTTAGGACATGAATTTATTGTGAGTCGACAATTTTCTACAGATGCTAATTGCTCCGATGGAAAGGAATGGCTCATACTAACTGCATCGGTTGGTACATACTTTGGCATTGAGGTAAGCGAAGGTACTGTGCAGCAGTTGCCATATCATTTCTTGGCAAATCGAAGTATGGTTCTTATAGATAACGACTTTTTGGTAAGCCTAAAACTATGGGCCGATTGGAAAGTTGCCAATTGGTTCAACTTGCATGGTGGAATGCGTTTTTACAATTGGTCGTTAGACAAAAATTTTGCATTTGAGTTGCAAGCAGAAGCCGAAGCTTTTGTTACTGGTGCATTGAGTGTGAAATTGGGCGGTGCATTTAGTGCAGCAAATTATGAACGGACAAAGCATCGTGTTGGTGGCATACCGATGGTTGATATTACATACTATTTTGGTAAGAAGAGTGGTAACGAACGTAGTCTGTTTAATCCTAATGGTAAGATGTATTAAGATTGTTGAATAATAAGAAGAATATTATTGTAGATAAATCTCTTCTTGTATCCTAAAATAGGAATAATATATCTTATTCCAATTTGAAAATATATGTTGCTTATTAACGTAATAGGGGAAAGATTGGCATTCCTTTTATGGCTTTGTCTTCTGTCAGTCCTTTCCC
>JBGUYH010000005.1:0-6969 GCA_045118595.1 Bacteroidales bacterium
AAAGACCGTGAAAGTGCTAACTACGAAGCAAAACTTGCAATAATTGCCGAAGTAGAGACGTTAATCAAAAACGAACTAAACACCCGACACGAAATTGATGCCGCAATAACCAAAGTTGAAGAGCTACAACAAAAATGGCGCACCATAGGAATTGTACCCAAAGCATTCAACACCGAAGTATACACTACATTCAGAAAAGCTTGCGACCAAGTGTACAACAAACGCAGAGAATTCTACAAAGAAAAGAACAATGTACACAAAGCGAACTTAGCACTCAAAAAGAAACTTATAGAACAAGCTGAAGCACTAAAAAATAGTACCGATTGGAAGTCGACAACCGAAAAATTCATCGCCCTTCAAAAAGAGTGGAAAAAGGTTGGTCCTGTTGCTAACAAAGTAAGCGACGATGTATGGAAAAAATTCAGAGGCGCTTGCGACTATTTCTTTGAACAAAGAGATCAAGCTTTTGGACATGCTGACGCTGAACGAGAAAAGAACTATGAGTTAAAATCACAAATATTAGAAGAACTAAAATCTGCAGAACTCCCAGAAAACACCGATGAGTTATTCAAAACTCTACAGAATTATCAGCAACGCTGGAATAAGATTGGAGTTCTGCCTAACAAGAAAAACGACATACAACAAGAGTTTACACAACTCGTCAATAAGTTGTATGACAAATGTGCTTCTGATGACACTTCAAAAAACTTGCAGCGCTTCAAAGCCAAAATGGAACTACTCAACGAGTCGAGCGATGGTCAACAAAAGATAAACCAAGAACGTAACCGACTCATTGCCAAACTAAAACAACTTGAATCTGATGCCAACACATTAGCTAATAATATCGGATTCTTCAGCAAATCGAAAAAATCAGACAAATTAATTGCTGATATTGAGAACAAAATAAAAGTGGTGCATATGAATATCGACCAAATAAATGAGAAATTAGATATTATCGATGCACTATAAAAACATAGTTCCCGCTTAATATAAAGAGTCTGCACAATAAGAATTAGTTCAAATTGCGCAGACTCTATTTTTAACTACAAAATAAAAGCGTGTTATTCGTTTCGAAGTAACACGCTTTTATTTACTATCTCCTAATCTTTATTACTTAGCATAACTTACTGCTCGTGTTTCACGAATTACAGTAATCTTCACCTGACCTGGATATGTCATTTCTGTCTGTATCTTACGTGCGAGATCAACCGAGATTGTTTCAGCTTCTTTATCCGAAATCTTCTCACTACCAACTATTACACGTAGTTCACGACCAGCTTGAATTGCATAAGTCTTTATAACACCAGGATACGACATTGCCATATTCTCCAAATCGTTCAGACGCTTAATATATGCTTCAATAATCTCACGACGTGCACCAGGACGAGCACCTGATATTGCATCACAAACTTGAACTATAGGAGCTATCAGTGTATTCATTTCTATTTCGTCATGGTGAGCACCAATAGCATTGCATATTTCTGGCTTTTCCTTATATTTCTCGGCAAGTTTCATACCCAATATTGCATGTGGCAATTCTGGATCTTCATCCGATACTTTTCCAATATCGTGAAGCAGACCAGCTCGCTTAGCTTTCTTTGTATTCAAACCAAGTTCAGATGCCATAACAGCACACAAATTAGCTGTTTCACGAGCATGCTGAAGCAAGTTTTGACCATACGAAGAACGATATTTCATCTTACCAATGAGTTTAATAAGTTCTGGATTTAGGCCATGGATACCTAAGTCAATTGTTGTACGTTTACCTGTTTCAACAACCTCCTCTTCAACTTGCTTACGTACCTTGTTAACAACCTCTTCTATACGAGCTGGATGTATACGACCATCGGTTACAAGCTGATGCAAAGCAAGGCGAGCTATTTCACGACGCATTGGATCAAATGCCGACAATACAATAGCCTCTGGAGTATCATCAACTATGATTTCAACACCTGTTGCGGCTTCAAGGGCACGTATATTACGTCCTTCACGACCAATAACTCGTCCCTTTATCTCATCATTATCGATATGGAAAATGGTTACAGAGTTTTCAATAGCTGTTTCTGTTGCTACTCGCTGAATGGTTTGAAGTACAATCTTCTTAGCCTCTTTACTAGCATTAATTTTGGCTTCATCCATTATATCGTTGATGTACGACATAGCATCAGTACGAGCCTCAGCTTTCATACTTTCAATGAGCGACTCTTTTGCTTCTTGTCCGCTCATACCTGAAATAGCTTCAAGTTTTTCTATTTGTTGACGATGAATCTTTTCAATATCTTCGTTGCGATGCTCAATAGCTTCTTGCTGAAGAGCTAACTTTTGCTGAGCTAAATCGAGTTCTTTCTGCTTACGCTGATATCCTTCTATTTGGCGACTTAAATCTGATTCTTTTTGGCGAACTCTATTTTCGGCAGCTGCAACTTTTGAATTTCGAGCATTTACCTCTTTTTCGTGTTCTGCTTTTAGTTGTAGAAATTTCTCTTTGGCTTGTAATATCTTGTCCTTCTTTATTACCTCAGCCTCGCTTTCGGCATCCTTGATTATCTGAGTGCTTTTGCTTTTCAGAGCTGTATTCATCAGAACCCATGTTATGAGCCCACCGATAATCAGACCTCCAGCCGAAGCACCGATTAAGATTGTTATATCCATTATTCCAGTTACTTAATTATTATATATAAAACTGCTCTATGCAGCATGATTTCATAAGTAAATGGCAAAGCGAAGATTAAATCATAAACAATATGGATCTATTTCAAACTATCTAATATCTCATCAAGAGAATCATTCAGTTTTTCTAACGAACGTTGCGACAAACTATCTTCGTACTTTTTCTTCTCTTCGTATGAATTTGCGATGAGTTCTACTGCCGTAAAAATCAATAAATTCACAATATCGACCTTGGGGTATCTAGCTTTATATTCCCTAAGTCTGTCGTCAATCTTTCGTGCCGCTAATCGTATATATTCTTCATCTTCAAGACGCACATTTAGTAGCAAACTTCTTCCATCTACCTTAATGCTAATCTGTTGTGAATTACTTTCAGCTGGCATAATATTGCTTTATTTGTTTAGTAGTGCAATGCACTTATCAATCTCTCGCACCATCTGATTAATGAACTTTAGTGCTTGTACTTTATCGCCACTTGCACTCAAGAGCATCATCGACTCTTTGTAGACATTAAACTCAGCTAACAAGTGGTTATAATTATCAGTAACCTCTTGCTTCTCCTCTTCAAGTTGCCTATTTTTTGCCTCTAATGCACTTATCTGAGATTTCATCTCATTGCATTTAAAAGCTATCATGGCAATTTTATCCGAAACTTGTTGAGTCATTTCATCTCCGTTCACATTTACCAAATTTTGCCAGAACAAAGTTAATCCTATTTTTTAAGAAAAGGAAACATTTCAATTATGAATTATGGGGTATGAACTACAATTTTTTCAATATTAACACAACGCCTCCATAGAAATATTCCTATGGAGGCGCTATATATATATGACTTTTATCAAGTAAAATTAACTATCGAATCCCCAAGCTGTAGGAGCAACTGTCGACTCTACCACATTTTCTATATTATCTGGCAAATTATGGAAGAAATCGATGCCTGTAAACTCTTCTAATGCGTCAATTGATACTATTTTTTCCGACATTTCACTTACTGATGGTGCATAGTCATTATTCTCGTGTTCCATCAAAAAAGCCATTGCACTATATGTATTGTTCCTTACTTTCAAAAGAGCCATATAGTAATATTTAGGCACTGGCACCCTACCATTGCATATATACTTTATGATATTATCATCGCTATCAATGGTACCTCCTTTGACAACATAAAGTGTATCAGAGAAGTTTGTGTCACGACCCTTATTCTGCACATACGACTCAAACTCTACCCAATATTGTTGATTGAAATTTGCAATTTGCGGACTCATATTGGTAAGATAAAACGTATTATCGTTGGCTGTGCGGCTATATAATCTGTCGGCAGAGGCACAAAGATGTCCGTGATCATATCCTTCAAACGATATATCATCATTGAGGGCATAATCAGATGGCAATAGTTCGTCGTGCGGATATTGTGGCTGGATATTATAACTCTTACGCGAAACGACTTTCGCACGTGTCTTCCCATCGAAACGAAAAGCCACCCAACGTGAATGATACTTTTTCGGATCGTATTCAAAACAGTAAGTCATCACCGTATCTGAATTCTCAACTGACGAATGATAGAGGAAGAGATTGCCATTTTTCAACGCAGGAACTTCCAATCGCTTTGTATACTGACTCGAACTAATAGTTGATTGAATAGAATCAGTTGATGGTGTACTGCTGCCCTGACCAAATATTATATTGCTATCGTCATCTTCTTCATCACAAGCTATAACAGCCCATGACGCCGCTAATAATGTAGCAACGATAGCGTATCTATATGCCATGCGTCTCATTTATTTTATACTTACAGATTTAACAAACCATGTACAATCGACACTTGTAAAGCGGAACGCTATATATATATTCTTACCTACATAGGCTGACAGGTCGGCAGTAGCATCAGCTGAAGTTATCTGACCATCTCTATTATATGAAGGATAAGCTGATATTACCAATGTAGTCCAATCTGTTCCATTTTCTGACACCTGAACTGAAATATTATTTTTAATATCATCGTCAGATCCAAAGAAACTTTGTTTATGAGTAAACAACAACAATGCACTATTTACTGTGCTCAAATCTATAATTGGAGATATTAAACGAGATTCTATTTCCGAAGCCTTTTCTTTGATTGCCTTAGCTTGTGCACCGTGAGTTGCATCGACAGTCCATACAGCTGATATTTTTGTAAGTTCAGGTGTGGTTTGTTCTGTCCAATCGCCTAAACCTTTTGTAAAATCTTGATTTAAGATAAGATCTTCGGTTATCACAACATCTTCGCCTGTCGAGCCTGCCGAAACTGAGAAATTTTTCACTTCCCATGTTGCACTATTTGAATCGGTGCAAGTGAATACGTATGCTATTCGAATGGTTTTACCTACATATTTTGTTGGAATATTTACATCTGCTGTTGCAAAGGTACTCCAATCAGAACCTTCGGTGTGATTTGCTTTAAGTGTTTTCCATGTAGCTTTAGAAGCGTCACCTGCATAGTCTTCAGAGATTACAAGTTTAGTATACGAATCGTCATCTTTATAGCGTAATATGTAGTCATAAGTAATATGTGCTGCTTTACTGATATTCACAGGAGCTGAGATAAGCATATAAACGCCAGCTGTATTTACTTTATTATTGTAACCTGTAGCTTTGGCTGTCTTATAATCGATAATCCAATTACCGCTACCTTCAACAAGTTCAGATTTAAACGTACCAAACGATTTTTCAAAAGTTTCTGAATATGGAAGTGCTTGCTCGTCATCGTTATTACCACCTCCTGTTGCTGTTGATGATGAATATTTTGAATGCGAGCCTTTATACACAGCGAGATTCTTCACCTCCCACGTAGCTGCCTTGCTCTTAGCTATGTAGCGAATAGCAATAGTTACGTTGCCGCCCATATACGATTGCGGAATATCTACGTAGTCGCATTCGTACCAAGTATTCCAGTCCGAACCGTTCGTAGCGCCGAAAGTGAGCGTTTGCCATGTAGCGGTGGTTACGTCGCCATCGTAATCATTACTTATGCACAATAAGTAGTTTGTGCTAAGTTCCGACTCGTTGGCGTAGCGGAGTATGTATTTGAAATATACGCAAGCCGAATCGACTTCGGTGAGGTCGATTTGTGGCGTCACGAGCCACGAGTCGGCTGCGTTGTCAGTCTTCGTTTCGCTATCGTACGAAGAAATCTTGGCGCAGCTGTAGTCGATAACCCAGTTGTAGTCGCCATTGGTAGCTATGCTACTGCACTCGCCGAGTGTGCTTGCAAATTCCTCGGAGAAGAGCACAGGGCTATCGGTAGGGTCGGTGGTGCCAGTTTCGTTCAATTCGTATGGTGCAGGCACATCTTCGCATGCCGAAAGACCACACATTGCAACAATACTCAATATGCTGAAAATATATTTTTTCATAACTTCTATTCGTTATTGTTTTTTACTTATCAATTATTGTAATTCTTCATATCGCTCAATGTCATCAACCGAGCGAAATGTTAGTTGCCATCCGCTATAATATGTTAGCTGACCAACATACCAACGTGTGTCAGATGGCAAACGAAGATATGAGCAATCGTTTTGCGTTGATGTTCGTATGGTAAGCGATTGTGTTGAACCTTCAATATTCAGTGTACGATCGACACCATAACCTGCATCGTAGAGTGCCTTAGGGGCAAATATCTTTGGTAGTGGTTCTTTATCACCAGACAATTCACCAGTAGCAGCTATTTGGGCTTGTACGCCTTGCGCTTCGGCTATTTTGCCACTCACTTTGGCAAGCATTGGTGTGTGGTATATACCCATGTTACTTTTATCTTCGAGCCATGCTATTCCGCTAGTTGTTGTGAGATCAACAGGCACAAGTTCTAGAGCGTTAACATTGGGTGTACCAATAAGTTCGATATTGGTAGCGCACATTTCAAGCAACATTGGTCCAAGACGCAAATTACCAGCCGAAGTATAGTATGGCTGACCTATTTTGGGCACTTTACTATAGTTACCTATGTACAATCCGTTCAAATTAATCTTTACTCGCTGACCGAGTTTAAAATAGGGCGAGATAAAAGTATTCTTTATACCTATACTTATGCACTGATCATAAGCGTCGCTACTTGCTGTTTGTGTTGTATCGACGCTACGAATGATAAGTGTTTGATACAAATTACCGCCTTCGTCGTTGGCACAAACTACACCTTCAAAAACTTCGTCGGTGGTTATTTGCACAAAAGTATTGTTGGTGGTGAGTACCGAACTATATTTAGTTTTTAGCTTGTAAATAGTGGTATTTGTTTCACCTACCGACTCAGAACTTGTGATTGTATAA
>JBGUYH010000006.1:0-2557 GCA_045118595.1 Bacteroidales bacterium
TTTTGTCGTAGTTTGATACAATATCAATCAAATAGTCCCAAAACATTTGTACTGTTTTGATTTCTACTTTTTCATCAGGTGAATGAACACCACGTAATGTTGGACCGAATGAAATCATATCGAGGTTTGGATATTTTTCAAGGAATAAGCCACACTCCAAGCCGGCATGAATGGCTTTTACTTTTACCTCTTTGCCAAACAATTTCTTGTATGATTGTTTCGATAGTTGCAATAGTGGTGATTCCATATTAGGTTTCCAACCTGGATAACCTTCGCAGCAATTGACGTCGGCACCTGCAAGAGCGAATGTTGAAGCTACCATTTGCTGAACATACACTTTAGCACTCTCTACAGAACTGCGCTGACTTGTGCCAATCAAAATTTGCTCTGTTGTAGTCTTTACTGATGCTAAATTAGTAGATGTTTCAACCAAATCAGGTATGTCGTGGCTCATTTCTATTACTCCGTGTGGACAAGCTATAAGCGATGCAATAAAGCGTTTTTGCAGATTGGTTGTCATAACTTGTTTCACATCATCGGTAGTTTCCATGTGCATTGTGAAGTTCGGGTCCGACACCTTGAGTTCGTCTTGAATATCGGCAGTGAAGTTGTTGAGCAATATTCGTATATTTTCTCGTTCAGCAAAAGGTACAACAGCTGTTATGACAGCTTCGCGTGCTATTGCATTGTGCAGATTACCTCCATCGAAAGTAGCTAAACGTAGTTTACATGTGTCTTGTGCTTGCCTTACGAAACGTGCCATTATCTTGTTCGCATTGCCACGTCCGAGATGTATGTCGCCTCCAGAATGACCACCGAGTAAGCCTGTAGCAACGATACGTAAACTTAATGTTTCAGTAGGTACAGTCTCTGTTTCAAGTTTAAAAGTTACTTTTGTGGTGCAACCACCTGCGCATCCAACATAAACTTCGCCCTCATCTTCCGAGTCAAGATTGAGTAGGGCAGTACCAGTGAAAAATCCTTCTTCAATGTTCTCTGCTCCTGTCAAACCTGTTTCTTCATCAACGGTGAACAAACATTCGATGGGACCGTGTTCAAACGTATCATCGGTTAGTATAGCAAGTTCAGCAGCTACGCCCATGCCATCATCGGCACCAAGTGTTGTGCCATTAGCTCTTACCCAATCGCCGTCAACAATGGTTTCGATGGGGTCGGTTAAGAAATTGTGCTGTTTCGATGCATTCTTTTCGCATACCATATCGATATGACTCTGTAAAACAATGGTTTTGCGATGTTCTTGCCCTTTGGTCGCTGCTTTTGTTATTACTATATTGCCACATTTATCTTTTTTGTATGGCAATCCGTGCTGTTTTGCATAGTTTTCAATGAATGCAACCATTTGTTCTTCGTGTTTCGAAGGACGTGGTACGCGTGTAATATCAGCAAAGCGTTGCCAAATTGCTTTTGGTTCTAATTGCTCTATTTTCATATCTGTGTTATCTATTGATAGGTTATTTACTTAAGTTGTTTAATACATGCTCAACAAGTGCTTGCACTGATGGTTTGTAGTCGGCATTAGAGTTTCCTGCCTTTCTGTTGGCTATTATGGCGCACACAGTGGCAGCATTGTGTCCGAGTAGTTTCGATAGTCCATAAATGGCTGAGCATTCCATTTCGTAGTTTGTTATTTTACGTTCACCATAGCGGAAGGCTGATATTTTTGTATTGATGTCAGGGTCGGCTAAGTTTAGGCGTATGACGCGACCTTGTGGACCATAGAAACCTGGTGCTGAAATTGTGGTTCCTAAATTTATGCGGCTATCGGTGTTGAGTTTGTTTATTAGTGCCGATGAACCATTAACAACATATGGTTGTGTAAGCAATGGATTCCAATCAACGAATTTTTTGAATTGTGCTTCAAATTCATTGTCGGTAACTTCTTTTCGTCCTGCATAAAAATTGAGTAATCCATCGAATCCGATAGCAGCTTCAGACAATAGCCACGAACCTACTTCAAGTTCGGGTTGTAGCGAACCCGATGTACCTATACGAACTAAGTTGAGGGTGTGATGTTCATCTTTTGCTGTGCGTGTGTTAAAATCGACGTTAACAAGTGCATCTAGTTCGTTTACTACAATGTCAATATTGTCGGTACCAATACCTGTTGATACGACAGTGAGTGGAAAGCCATTGTAACGACCTGTAACAGAGCGAAATTCGCGATTCTCGGCGCGTGCAGTTATATCAGTGAAGTATGATGATACCATATCGACACGACCAGGATCGCCTACGAGAATGATATTGTCGGCTATTTCACCAGGTTTAAGATGCAAATGAAAAACAGAGCCATCGCTATTTATGATTAGCTCTGATGCCTCGATGATATTTTTTTTCATATTCCTATTCTCCTATTTATTTAGAATGCGAAGGTATAAAATTTCACAAAAATAATGCGATTCTTTGTAAATAAGATACTCACTATTTTGCCTATGATATATTTGTAATGTGAATTTTATCTCCTATGTAATTGTCTGTTTTATTGAATAAAATATAACATTCGTTGAATTTATAAATAAAAACATGACAAAAGGCATTA
>JBGUYH010000007.1:0-12283 GCA_045118595.1 Bacteroidales bacterium
AACAACGTTTATTTCGGCTGGTGTGAATGTGTGTAGTGCATATTTTGAGCCGTGCCAAGTGTACGATAGTTTGGTGAGTGCTGTCGACTTTGTGAAGTCGGGGCGGCGCTGATAGTCGTAGGCAAAGGTGAATACTGTGTTAGGGTTTCTGCGTCTATTGTATTCTGGTGATACAAATGGTGCAATCACGTTGGGCACAGTGAGCGATATGTCGATACCCGATTCGAGGGTGAAAAACTGCTCTTTCCCATCGCGAGCCGACTGATTTTGGGTAGCGAGGCGCAGTTTGATGTCGAACACTTCAGCATTGCGGAATATGTTGTTGTGACTGTAGCCTATCGATAATGCTCCACCAAAGTTACCACTCGAGTTTGTGCCCTCGATGTCGATGCTGTATGCTTGCTGGTTGCCTGTAACAATGTCGATGTCGCAATTGAGTAATCCGGCAGAACGTGAGTTTTTGATGCTATCGGGGGTCTGTTTGGTTATTGTTGTAAGTGTGTCTTCTGATAGTTTGATGTTGGTCGACCTAAATAACTTGAGCGAATTGAAACGTTGTTGTGTTAATTCTATGTCTTCAATATTGTATGTTTGTTGTGGCTTTATGAAGCACGAACTCGACAATAATCGGCTGTTGAATATGGGAGGTCGCTTATGTAGCAGTCGCAATCCGTTGTATATGGTGGTGTCGGTGGTTAGTATTTCGTTAGGGTTTTCATCGGCACGAACTATGTTGAAGTTGACTTTCCCAATTGTGAATTGTCTGTGTGGCATGGTAGCCAATCCGGTTAATGGATCGATGTCGTTGATCACTATGGTGCTATCGCTTATTAGGTGATTACCAATAGTGCTATCGGCTATGTAGTAGATATGTTCCTTCGAGAAGTTGTAATATCCATGTTGTTGCATTAGACGTGTTATGCGTGCACGTTCCTCGTCGTGTACATTAGCATCGAATGGAATGCCAGGTTTTAGAAGTGAGTGCTGAGCGTTGTTTTCTATAATGGGGCGTATCGAATCGTCGGCAACCGAGAGTCCAGAGTGGCTAATGCGATACACTTCACCAGCGTTGATATTGTAGCGCACGGTGCATTTCTTGTTGCCGTTGGAGAATGTGGTGTCGGTTATTTGTGCATCGAAATAGCCTCGGCTTTGTGCATAGAGTAACAACTGTTCACGACTGCGTTCCACTTGTGTTGAGTCGTATATGACTGGTGCCGAGCCAATGGTGCGAAGCCATCGGTTCCATCCATTGTTTTTCTCCCCCGATAGGTTGTAGATGTGCAGTCCTAATCGCCAAAAGCCAAGCACTCGTACGTTGGGTTTCTGACGCACATAGTCCATCATCTCATCGTGAGTCATCTCGCCCAAATTGCCACTGATGCTTACTTTGTCGAGTAGCTGTTCGTCGTCGGGTACATATTTGATTGTGTTACAAGCACTAATAGCGAGTGTGATGACCATTAATATGGTCGGTAACTTAATTGTTTGTCGCAATATATTTGTGCTTGATACCAAAATTGACACTCGTTCTTTTTTTCAAACAGCAAAAGTAATGATTAATTAGCTAATCAACCAATGCTATTATTATTTGTCCGTTATTCTGTGCATCACTTTTTTCATTTGGTATGCAAATTGGCAAATAGGTGGTTAAAAGTGTTTATCTTTGCTGACAACAACCAAACATAGTTTGATAATGAAAAAAGCCCTTATCGCAATTTATTCGGCTATAGTAAGCATTGTATTTACTGCTTCGTGTGCATGCACAAATAGTATAAAAGCCGACTATGTAACAATAACAACACCTTATGGGCAGATGAAGATATTGCTCTACGATGACACGCCTATACATAAGCAAAATTTCTTGCATTTGGCATCAGAAGGGTTGCTCGATTCGTTGTTGTTTCATCGTGTAATACCTGAATTTATGATACAAGGAGGCGACCCTAATTCGTATCGTTCGCCCAGAGGTGCTGAGTTGGGTACAGGTGAGATAGGTCAGCCACTCGATGCTGAGATTTTGCCACACCACATACATAAGCGTGGTGCATTGGCAGCAGCGCGTAAGCCCGATAGTGTAAACCCTGATAAAAAGAGTTCAGGGTCGCAGTTTTACATTGTGCAAGGCAAAGTCTATTCATCAGATGAGCTTGATGAGGTGGAGGAGAAGCGTAATAAAAATATCAAAAATCAGATATTCTATCGCATACAGCCGTTCTACGAAGATTCGCTCAAATATTATCAGCAGAATGGTATGAGCCAGCAGCTGATGGAGTTGCAGTTGCGCATAATGGAAAAAACCAACGAGATGGCCAAAGAACAGGGTTTGTTTACTATATCTCCCGAAGACAGGCAGGTGTATATGACCGAAGGCGGTGTGCCTCACCTCGATGGTGACTATACCGTGTTTGGCGAAGTGGTTGAAGGATTCGATGTAATCGACCGCATAGCACAAGTGCAAACCGACATTCGCAACCGTCCGCAAATAGATATTAGAATGATTGTAAGAATAGCCCAATAATAACCACAAAATGACTCTCCGCATTGCAATATTGGCATTGATTGCCACGTTTACATCAATCAGCATCAACGCGCAAACACACCATGTGCTTATACATACCAATATGGGCGATATGAAAGCTGTGTTGTTCGACGACACGCCTAAGCATCGTGATGAGTTTTTGCGTCTTGTCAGAGCAAAGCATTTTGATGGTACGCTATTTTATCGTTGTGTAAAAAACTTCGTCATACAAGGCGGTTCATCAGATTCGCGCAATGCTAAGCCCGGACAGCATATTGGTTATGGCAACGATGCTGTGAATATCGATTCTGAGTTTACCAAAAAGCATTTCCATCAGTTCGGAGCATTGTGTGCACCTCGTCAACCGGATAAAATAAATATGCTCAAATTTTCTGATATATCACAGTTCTACATAGTCAGAGGACGTACATACCCCGATTCTATTCTGACCAAGATGGAACTTGTTGTTAATGTTCCGATAAAAAACAAACTGCGTGCAACATATTATTTGCCACACAAAGAGGAATTATTGAAACTCAAATCAGAAAAACGAGCGAAGGAGTATAACGCCCTTGTTACCGAAATAAAGGAGCGTATTGAGTATGAATATCGCATTTCTGACTATAAGGAGTTTACGTCGGAACAGCGCGAGGCATACACAACACGTGGAGGTACACCTGAATTAGATGGGGAATATACTGTATTCGGACAAGTTACTGATGGTTTTGATGTCATAAAGAAGATAAATAACTTAAAAGTGGATAAAAACGACCGTCCGCTGACCGATGTAAAGATAACCATTAGCATCATCGACTAATACAATGAAATACTATATCATCGTCTTTGCCTCAATGCTGCTGCTATCGTGTACCAGTGGTGAGAAGCAAACAACACAACAGCCACAAGCCAAAGTGGCTACTCACTATGGTCGGAATCTTGATAATATGGCGCATATCATAACCTATGATGTATATGGTCAGAAGATTGCCGATGGTATGGGTGTTTATATAGCCCCCGATATTGTGGTTACTACATTCGATTTTGTAAAAGGAGCTTTTTCGGCTAAGATGAACAAAATGGAGTCGCGACAAGCATATAATGTGTTTGGGTTCGTGGCCTATGACATTAGCGATAATGTGGTAGCTCTGCGTGTTGGTAAACGTATTCAGACTATTAATCCTATCGATACGCTTGATAATGTTGCTGACACTCTCTATACATTATCGTATAGAAAAGGCAAAACATTGCGCACTATGCTAACTTCGTTTGATGGCTTGGGAGCAGGCACACCGATGTTTAACTCACAAGGTAATATAGCAGGCATTGCCGATGGAAATGGTGATGTAGTGAGTGCAGATAAAATACGCAAATTGGCGTCTAACCTTGCCGATGGCCATGAAAATATTTACGATTTGCGTCTAAAAACAAACAAAGTATATCCGCACTATTCTGGCATCAGAGGCTTTAAGATAATGACCAATATGGGCAACATAACGTTGCGTCTGTATAACGAGACACCAGAATATCGCGACAATTTTATTCGTCTTGTATGCGATAATTTTTACGATTCGCTGCTAATCCACAGAGTGTTACCAAACTATCTTATACAAACAGGTGCAGCCGATAGTAAACATGCAAAAAGCGACGATGTAGTAGGGTGGCAAGGACCAGGTTACAAACTACCTATGCATCTTGTTAAGGGGTTGTATCATAGGCGAGGTGTAGTGTCGGCGTCGAAGTTGCCATCAGATCATAATGCTTCTAATAGGAGCGATGGATCGCAATTCTTTATTGTAGCAGGACGAAAATTTACTGATACTGAACTTAATGAAATAGAGCGTGACTATGGCAAGCACTTCTCACCTCAACAACGCGACACATATAAAAACATTGGAGGTGCACCATATCTTGATGGCGATTATACCATATTTGGTGAAGTTATAGCAGGTATGGATGTGGTTGATCGTATTGCCGCAGTAAAGCTCAATGGTGACCGCCCTGTAAACGACATAAGAATAAAGAAAATACAATTGCTTACTAACGATTAATGATGCAAACTTATTGCTAATAAATAACAAAAGAGACGCATTTTTGTGCGTCTCTTTTTGGTTCTTATTGTTCACTCATTCATTTAGTAATTATTCTGTATTGTCCGCTTAGATGCATTAGTGCGAAAAGGTGAAGCAGTCCATCGTAGTATGCATCGAAGTAGCCATCGGCATATGGTTCGTGTTTAGCGTTCCATAGTTTTTCTACGAAGTCGAGACTTTTGGTATGACTGCACATCAATGTAGCAGCGGCAGATGTGGCAACTAAGCCAAGCGAATGACGCAGTTGGGTATATCCGCCAGCGCTAAGTATTTGTTGTGGACGAGTGCCGTTTATTTCGTATTGGTCAACAAAAGAGTCGATGCCTTGTGCAAATAGGAAGTTTTGTATGCGTTCGGCATATTTGTGTTGCCATTCAGCATCGGCGCACGACCAAGAGTAGTCAAGTGCCATGTTCATAGGCATACGCCATGAGTCGAAGCGGAAAGCATCGCCAATGATGTGTCCCATATTCATTTTCGAGCCATCGAAGTTGTTATAGTCGGGACATAAGCCAGTGAGACCATCAACAGAGCGATGTAGATATTGTCTACTAGCATTAGCACATTGTTGCCAAAAGTCGCTTTTACCATCATTAGCCCAACGAGCCCATACCTCATAGAAGGCAGGCAGATGATACGAAGGATCGGTAAAAGGTGCACCAGGCACAAAGGCTATGAGTTTGGTTGTAGGGTCGATGAGTGACATCTCTACGCTGCGTGGTTGTCCGCCCCAATGTGTCTCAACCAATCGGGGTTCACAACATTTGAGTATATGTTGTGCCTCTGCTAAGTAGTTGATTCCAGTGTTGTTTCCCCAACGATTTGATGCGAAGATGAGCGATGTGATGTAGTATAATTCGCCATCAGAAGCTGGTCCCATAGCATTGCGTGTGCCGTCGGTTTTGCAGCTCCATGCGAAGTAACCTTCCATTGGTCCACTCTGATGTTGCATGTATTTTTTGCTCCAGCGCCAAATGCGATCGAATATGTCTTTGCGGTTGAACTGTACGGCTATCATCATGCCATACGACATGCCTTCAGTGCGAACATCGTTGTTTTTTATGTCGCTGATATAGCCTAGCGAGTCGCCCACTTCGAAATAGATGCGGTTTTTACCAAAAAAGAGGTCGTTGAATGTGTTATTGAGTTTGTTGTTTATCTCTTGCTCAGAATAACCCATTTCGGCCAATATGTTGCGATATTTTCCTGTTGTGAAAGCTCCTTGTGTCCATGGCTCGAGGGGTTTTTTGTTGTTGAAGCATATCCAGTCAATATATGCAGCACCTTCAGTAAGTTCTACTTTGATGTCAGAAATACCCTCTTTAAGTGTTGGTATGCTAATGGTTTGTATGCTCCAATTGGTGCTTGATGGTAGCTTGATAGTGGTCTGCCGGTTGTTTAGCGATAACTTTATTGTAGCTCCATTGTTGCTTTTCATTCGCACATGGATATTTTTTACATTGGCAGCTATTTTCACTTTGTTGTAACGCACCCAAGCACCTTTTTCTGAAAGTTCAACGTGCCATCCGTCGAAAGTGTGAGTTGTGTCGTTAAAGTTGACTTGTGCGCCATGTGAACTGATGTTGCTATATCGGTCTATTTGCACACGTTCAGAGCCATTTGTAATGCCAATGCCACGCAGTGTAGGGTGCACAAGTTGAATAGTTCCATCTGCGTTAAAATGGAGTGAATCGGCACAAACAGAACGATTTTTGTCGAAGTGTGGTGATAGGTCGTTGTGATGGTAGAAGAGATACCATTGCCCGTCTTTTTCAACCAAAGAATGATGGTTGGTCCAGCATCCATTGCTCCATTGTTCCATTATCTTTCCTTTGAATTCAAAATGTCCAAATGGATTGCGCGATACGGCATAGGCTAATGCTTCTGTTTTGTCTTCAACCCAAGGGTAGGTGAGGTAGAAGAGTCCATTGCGTTCAAACACGAATGGTCCCTCTTTAAATCCGTCGGGCAGACCTTCCATTTTTTGTGGGGTGCCAATTATATGAGTGAGGTCGGGGGCAAGTTCTGCCATCCAGATGAACCCTCCAGCCCAGTATATGTACATTTTACCGTCGGAAGCTTGTAACACACAGGGGTCGATGCCCATAATGCCTTCAATAGGTTTTTCGCGAGGTACAAATGGACCATAAGGTGTGTCGCTTTCGGCAATGCCGATGCCAAATGGCTTGCGCTCACCTTCGGCTCTGCCTTGTGCGGGAAAAATGAGGTAGTATCGTCCGTTGAGTTCAATGCAGTCTGGCGCCCACATTGAGTAGCTTGTGCTATCAACCCAAGGTGCATCGTTCTGACTTAGTACTACACCATGGTCGGTCCATGTGCATAGGTCATCAGACGAGAATGCGTGATAGTCAGCCATGCAGAACCACTCTTTCAGCTTTTCGATAGGGCTGGGAATGTCGTGTGAGGGGTATAGATACATGCGACCATTGAATACGCGTGCTGTGGGGTCGGCCGAAAATTGGTCGGTGATAAGTGGGTTTTGTGCCGATGCCAACAATGTGGTGGCAGTGAGGGCTGAGAGTATCGCTTTTTTCATTTTACAAATTGCTATCAGACAAACTATCAGTTGACTATTTGATGATTGAAAAGTACATGCAATTTACATTATAAATTGCAGAGGCGCAAATAACGCCTCTGCAACGAAAAATGTAATATTATTGTTTACGCAAATTCCATTTAGAATTGTCGCTATTAAAGTCGAATGTGGCAAGTGTGGGTGTGCTGTCGCCAACAGAATATATGACGTAGCGTGTGTTCAGTCCCTCTTGTCCGGGTATGGCTTTTGGCATAATGCGGAATGTGCCATCTATTAATTGCTCAATGCGCCATAGCTGATTGTCGGCACCTGTGAATTGTGGTTCGGTAGATAGTTCGAGGTTTGCCGTTGCTGCAAGTGTGCGCTCGGTGCCTTCTATCAATATCTTGTAATATGGTCCGCCAAGGTATCCGCCAGCGCCTTCGGCAACAGTTATTGACCATTTCTGATGAGGTCGGCCCATGTAGTCGTTGGCTCTGACATCGGTAGTTCCTTTAGGCCAACTGTCGATAACGTCGGCTAATGTTTGTCCGTTCATTGGTTCAACGGGTGTGTTGTTATCGAGTAGCCACCATGGTTTGCGCTCTTGTGGTATGCGTTCGAAATCGACAGCCAATTCAAGTGCATAACCACGTCGTTCTGACTCTATTTCGTATGTTCCCTCGGCAAATACATCGCCAGCCACAGGCCAATCATTTTTCCATAGCAGAGGTCGTAAGCCAAGCACGCTACGTCCGCCTTGGTTGAGGTCGGCTTCGTAGTGGCACGACATTATTTCAACTCCTTCGTCGATTATGGTGCGACCGAAGTGTCCGGGACCAATGAGTCGTTCGGTGGCGTTGATAACCATTTTACCGCCGCCAGCGAGCATATTGCGTCCCACATTGTCGATATATGGTCCGGTGACATTGCGTGAGCGTCCAACAACAATGTTGTATGTAGAGTTAGCTCCATCGCAGCATGTGCCATGAGTACCGAGTAGATAGTAATAGCCGTTGCGATATATTAGGTCGGTGGCTTCGCAGTCGATGGCGATGTCGATAGGTTGGTTACCTTCGACGCGAGCGCCTGTTTTAGGGTCGAGTTCAACAAGGCGTATAAATCCGAAGTATGTGCCATACGATAGCCATAAGCGACCAGTAGTGGGGTCGAGTAGTAGTCCGGCATCGATAGCATCACAATCTTCGTCGAAGAGCGATGCAGCAACTTCGATGGGTTCGGTGAAGTGAAAATCGGGCGATGTGGGGTCGAGTGTTTTATTCCACATGGTGAGCACACGTCCAGCATGTCCGCCGCCTAATCCGCCACCAGTAGCGCTATATGCCACAAGGTATCTGTCGCCTATTTTTAGCACATCGGGGGCAGCACCACCTCCTGGGCGTTCGGCACCACCTTTCCATGTCCAACCATCGGTCGATATAAGTCCGCCACCGCCAGTACCAAAGGTGTAGTATTTGCCATCACATTCGGCAATGGTAGATGGGTCGTGTATATATGGTTGACCTATTTGGGCTTGTGTGTTATTGAGTGTTAGTGTAAGAGTAGCAGCTAATGCAGCGTGTCTGATATTTATTATTTGCATAGTATGGTATAGTTTGTTATGGGTTGATTGTTTTCGTTGATAAAGCGTACACAGAAATCGCTCATGCCTGGTCCGTTGATTACCGCACAGCGCAGCACGTTGCGACCTTTGTGTAGTGTGATGCGTTGCGATACGCAGTCGTCTTGTACCATGCGTCTGTCGCCTGACATGAGTAGAATCTCTTCACCATTGAGCCACCACATTGAAGCTGAATTAGACCCAGCTGCTAAGCGCACATTTGTCATCTCTTCGGGGCAATTGATAATGGTTACACCCCAAAAGAGAACGCCATACACTTGCTTACCCAGTCCTGATGCAAGGCGGAATAACTTAATATTGGGCAGTTTGCTATCGAAAGCATGCCATGTGAGTTGTTGATCACCTGCCTTTACGGTTTGCTTGTCGGTGGGCAGTATAGTAGATTGTCCTTTGAAATATTCGGTGTAGAAGGCCTGACGTAAATAGCTGTCGGTGAATACGGCATTGGTGCGGTTAGGCTTGTCGATGGGGTCGAGCAAGTTCCACCTACGAATGAATCCCAATGTGTCGGGTACAGCAGGTTTTGCAGTAGCCTGACTGAAATAGAGTTTGATGTCGGGCGATGAGTTTTGCGCCGTGGCATCGGTGTTGGTGTGCCAGCATAATAGCATTAGCACAAGCGTAACGATGATGTTTTTTAATCTCATGAGATAAGGTTTTGTTATTTATTAATATGTTGTTTGTTATTGTTTTCTTATCGGTTGATAAAAACAAAAATTTGGGCGCACCCGAAATCACTTCAGCACGCCCGTAAATGATGTACTAATCATTCAATCAAAATCATATAATAGTCTATGAGGTTTTATAATGTCTATAATCATATTCATAATTCGAATATGTAATGTCTTTTAATTCACTGTTGTTCTCTTTTTATGTGTATTAGTGTTACTTAATAAGTTCTTCATTTGCCACGTCTCCGAATAGTTTTTTCATCCTCAAATTATTTTATAAAGATAGGAGTGCGAGATGTAAACTCGCACTCTCTATCAGTTTTTTTAGTTATTGCCAAGATAAGCTTCGTTCTGATCACAAAGTGGGTTTTTATCCAACTCATCTTGTGGTATAGGCATATCCATCTTCTTATCGTTGTAGACAAAGTCACGATGTGTCCATGGATAATCCTTCAAGTCAGCTCCATCGGTAGCATCCATTGGGTAGTTAGTCTCAATGTGATCCTCCAAGAAGCCTGAACGTTGCATATCAGGACGCAAGCACCATTCGCAGTTGAACTCCTTACGGCGCTCTTCGTTAACTGCTACCTTCCAAACTTCAGACTTGAATGCTTTGCCTTTGATATTCGACTGAGCATAAGCTGTGTAGTACTCTTTGGCAGGAGTAACAGTAACAGGTGCTGTGTTGAATGGAATAGGATAATCGGTCATAGTTGGTTTGCCATACTTGCCAGCCAAAGTGTTGAACCATCCTATGTAGTTAGCTCCGTTGAGACCTGATTCGAGGTTACCAAATGCACGTTCACGAATCTTATCGAGCATTTCCCAACCTTTGTTTTCATCACCAGTCTCGAAGCAGCACTCTGCATAGTCGATGAGTACGTTAGCATAGCGTTTCCAGTAGATTGTAGTAGGCGACCACATGCACCAACCCCATGATCCAACTCCGTTCAAATCTTCAGCCGAAGCGTTGCGCCAGAATTTGGTTGACCAAATAGCTGGTGCCCATTCTCCATTGGTGAAGTGGAATTGCATAGTTTTAGTACCGCTTACATTACCGTCTTTGTCAACTTTAGGAAGAGCAACATCGCCATTATCGTCTTTCACACCAAGTTTAACTTGGAGGAATGGGTGATAACCATAGACGTAGTCAGACTTTTCGATGCCATATTTTGCTAAATCCTCCTCAGGTACAGCACCTGTTACGCATGATGCATCGCGGCGTTTATCGCCATGTTCGAAGCATGCATACCATTCCCATGAGAGGTAGAGTGAACCCCAACCACCATTTTCAGGGCAAGCTGTGTACCATTTGGTCATGAGTGAAGATATACGGTCGCTCCAACCTGAGTAGTTGCTACCTTCGTCGAGTATCTCGGCCCAAATGCACTCTTTGTTCCATCCGCCACCTTCAACGTCCCAGTTGGTACAGAAAGCAGGGTTGAGTTCGTAAGTGCCGCTATTGATAACCTCTTCGAGTGCAGCTTTAGCAAGCTTTATCATCTCAGTTTTGGTTTCTGGGCAACGATATGCTTTCCACATATAAGCATCAGCTAAGTATGAAAGAGCCATACCTTTGGTGCATCGACCATACTGACCATTCATAGGTTTCCAATCGAGCAAATCTGCTGCATTTTTGAAATCGTCGATGATGAAATCCCACATTTCGGCATAGTCTTTTGCACGTGCTTTTTGTGGAGTGGTGTTATAGTCTTCACCAGTGTAAAGCATAGGTACACGACCAAATGTTTGTGCCAAATAGGTGTAGAAGAAACCACGAATAGCGCGAGCTTGACCTTCGAGCGACTGCTTTACCGATGGAGTAAGAGCAGTAGCATCTGCTAAACCTGCCAAATATATATTGGCTCTTGATATTGCAGCATAGGCTTGTGCCCATCCAGAAGCAAGTTCAGTAGTCATGGCGTTCCATGCTTGGCTATTAAAGTTCTTATCCCAACCTGTAGCCTGAGTATCCATTGTAGGGTGGCAACCAGAGAATAGGTTTGGTTTGAATCCCCAGTCGCTATCTGGGCCATCGTTGGCATTCATAAGGTCATATATGCCTGTCAAGCCCATTATAGCGCCATTGTCATTCTCGAACTGACCTTCTACCGCAATAGTGTTATAATGATCGACTTCGAGAAATTCGTCATTGTCGCAAGATGCTAATGTAAAGCATCCTAATCCGACAAGTCCCAATGTCTTTATTGTTGTTTTCATAATGTCTTTCCTTTATTGTTTTTAGAACGTTACATTAATACCGAACATAACAGTTCGTGGGTTAGGATAACGTCCGGTATCGAGACCAGTGAAGAGTACGCTACCTTGACCGCACTCAGGGTCGCCATATTTCTTGTAAGGCGAGAAGAGGGCGAGGTTTTGTATGCCCATGTAGATGCGGCAGTTGCTGAGGTAAAGTGTTTTGAGCAAATCTTTTGGAAGGCTATAACCAACTTGGATGTTGTTAATCTTCAGGAAGTTGCCATTCTTAACCCAAGCATCGCTCACGCGCATATTGTAGTTCTTGTCAAGCATTGAGAGACGTGGCAGATTACCATTTGGATTGGTGCTGGCATCGAATACGTCGTCGTAGCTATCCTTCAAGAGGTTTGCTGTAGTATTATCGTCTGACTTGTACATCACGCTCATACGCATTGCTGAGTACGAAAGTATCTTCTGTCCTGCTACACCATTCATGTGAATGCTGAAGTCGAAGTTTTTGTAGTTAGCACCGATGAGGATACCATAGTTGAACTTAGGCAAACCATTGCCAAGTACTTCGCGGTCGCTATCATCGATAGTGTTATTCCCATCAATATCTTT
>JBGUYH010000008.1:0-6959 GCA_045118595.1 Bacteroidales bacterium
GGTAAGGGCTATAATGAGGTTCTGCTTATAAGCAAAGCCATTGAAAGGTCAGAGGCGTTGCGCAAGGCAGGTTGTTTCTTCAAGATAACAGGGCGTTTGCAGTTGCTCAACGTGCGTCGAATGCTTGCCGAGTGTGAGAGCAAACGCAAAAAAGGGGCATTGCATTTCTTGGCCGATTGTAAAGACCATTCGCTTTATGAAAAGATGCATATCAAAGTGTGGGGACATGTGGGTGAGTGTCGTTATTGGTTTGCTGAAAATGGCTTCTTTGAGCAATATATAGGTTCGCAGTATCAATGGCTCAACGACTATGTTATTCCCACGCGTCTTGCCGAAGACCTAATGCTTAAGGTATGTAGGCAAACACGCAATCAGCAAGGGTGCTTCGATCGTTTCCGTACACAAGCCATATTGATGGGCACTGGTGGGCACAACACAGGACAAGGATCGTCGTTTTTTCACTCCACCAACTATAGTTCGTGGCAATTACGTCTCAAGTGTTTTATTAGGCAGTTGCTCCGTTGGATAGTCCCATCGCTTAGAGTATGAAAAAGGTTCATCACCAAATTGTTAATTGTCAACTGTCAATTGTCATCCCAGTTTACAATGTAGTTGCCTATCTTCGTAGGTGTGTAAGTAGCTTGCAGCAGTATGTTGGCTGTAGCTACGAGATAATCCTCGTCGATGATGGCAGCACCGATGGTAGTGCATCTTTGTGTGATGAGTTAGCCACGTCTTATGAGCATATTATAGTTGTACATCAGACCAATAAAGGTGTTAGCGCAGCTCGCAATGTTGGCATTGACAAAGCTTGTGGCGAGTGGCTTTGGTTTGTTGATGCCGATGACTATATAGAACAACCTCTAACACTGTCGATGGTGTCAACTGAATCTAATATGGTAGTATTGGGATGCCTCTGGGACGAGAATGCACACGTTGTAGCTATGCCAGCCACCACCACTGATATGCCTTACAACACATGGCGTTGTCTCTTCCGGCGCAATGTTATAATGGAGCGTAAAGTGCGTTTTGTGGTAGGTAGATGTTATGCCGAAGATCAAGAGTTTATTATCAGCTATTTGCTTAGTGTGCCACGATGGTACATTGTGACTATCGATGACTTTGTTTATCACTACACCATCAGAGTAGGTTCGGCAATGAGCCAACAGGGACGCAAAGGTCAGATGTTGTTCGACATTATTGCTGTATGGTGTAATGTGATGCGTATGGCATTGGCTAGCGGAGGTATCACCAAGGTGTGGTTATGGCGCGAACTGAAGCGTATAGCCAAGTCGTTTATTATTGCAGTTGTTCGATGAAAAAGTTAAGCATTGTAATTCCCGTCTATAACACCGAAAAGTGGGTTGCACGTTGCCTCAACTCGTGTGTGCAGCAAGATATACCGAGTAGCGATTATGAGATAATTGTGGTCAACGATGGTACGCCCGATAATGCTATGACGGTTATAAATTGTTATGCATCACAGTATGACAATATACGTATTGTTGAACAAGATAATGGTGGATTGAGTGCAGCTCGTAACACAGGTATGTCGATAGCTCAAGGCGAGTATGTGTGGTTTGTCGATAGCGATGATTTTATTGCTACTCTGTGCATTGGCGAATTGTTGCAAAAAGCCGAATCAGATAATCTGGATGTACTTTGTTTTGGTCTAAACCTTATCTTCGATGATGGTAAATCAGAGCCATATCGTATCTCATATGAGTGTGCAGGCAAGGTGTATGTAGGCAACGAGTTTGTATGTGCTGTCGATATGCCGCCAGCAGCATGGAGTGCTATGTATAAGCGAGCTTATCTCGATGCTGCGCAACTTCGTTTCATGGTTGGCATAGTGCACGAAGATCTTGAGTTTACGCCTCGTGCCTATTGCATGGCGCAGCGCATTGCTTATGTTGATAGCTTTGTATATAATTACTATCAGCGCGAAGGTTCGCTTATGAAGTCGAGCAATCAGAGACGAGCTGCCGATTTGCTGTGTGTGAGCGATTCGCTCTATGCTTTTTTGTTGGAGCACACATTGGCTAACACTCCAGAGCGCATGGTAATGTTACATAAAGTGGCGTTTGCCTTTTCGCAGTCATTGGCGTTTTGCAATGCGTGTAACCGTAGTGTAATTGATGCGTACATGCACAAGCCTTACTATCCGTTGCTTGTAAGTACAACGTTGCCGTGGCGCGAGAGATTGAAGTATGGGCTTATTAATTATTCGGTACGGCTCTATTTGATAATATATAAAATAATAAAGCATCTATGATAAATACACGCAGAATGTATGTGGCCAATATGCTATTAGGTATTTTGCCCAATAGTGGTTGTCAGCGTTTGAAGACATGCTTGTGGCGTTGGGCAGGCGTGAAAGTTGGTCGCAATGTTGAAATATTTCAAGGCGCAAAGATACATGGCATTGGCGAAGTTGAAATAGGAAACAATGTATTCATAGGTCACGATACTTTACTGATGGTCAATATTGAAGATGGTGTAGTAGGGCGTATTATACTCGACGATTATTGTGCTCTCAGTTCGCGTGTTATGGTCATCACAGGTTCGCATCATTTAGAACCACAATCAGACCGTGTGTTAGGCAAAGGCATAAGTACTACGGTACACATCGAACGTGGTGTAGGAGTGTTTGCTGGCAGTATCATATTGCCAAATGTAACTTTGGGACAAATGTCGGTAATAGCAGCAGGAGCTGTGGTGTCGAAAGATGTTGAGCAGTATACCATGGTAGGTGGTTGTCCTGCAAAGTTCATTAAGCGTATTGAAAAATAATGGACGCATTTTGGACATACATACGTGAGAATAAATTATATCTGTTGCTTGCCATCTGTTTTGTATCTTCGGTAGTAGTGCCGTTGTCATACAATCAGATGCCATATATATTTGGTATGTTTCTGCTTGGTATCAATCAACTGATACACAACGAACGCATGAGTGGCTATGCGTTTATGATCTTAATATTGTTTTTGTTGGTTAGTGGCATTGTTACATGGTGTTTAGGTATTAGGCTATTTTTGTTCATTTTTGTTTTGCTGATAACAAGTGGTATGCTTTGTTCCGACCATAATTATGATTTCAGAACAAACCTCTTTTCAGTAATACTCGATGTCATTTTTGTTGTAAACATATTAAATATCTATTGCTATTTTGCAGGCATAAACTACTACACTAATCTTTGGCTTGGTTGGAAAATTTATTTCTCAGGGCTAACTCCTCATCCCATGTGGCTTGCTGTGGTGGCAGGTGTTGCCAATGTGGTTAATGTGCACAAATTGTTTGAAAGTGAAAGCATTAAGATGCGCATAATCTATATTGTGCTAATAGTATTAACACTCTTTTTGCAGTTCACAGCAGGTTCGCGTTCTGGATTGTTATCTACAGCAATGGCCATATTGGTCTATTTCCGTTCTTATTTCAGTAAGTTCTCAACAGTAGTGCTTGTAACAGCCCTTGTTGGCATCCTTATCTATGCAATGTTGCCAATGCTCATGAGCGATGCCTCGTTGCTCGAAGAGAAAATAGATGAACAAGACATAGAGAATAATTCACGTTCCGAGTTGTGGACAATGCGCATTAGCGAGTTTGAGTCGTCGCCACTGTTTGGCATTGGTTTCGCACGTGGCTATGTCGATGGTAAGCTTGTTGAAGGGCGTCTCGAAACGGGCAATGGTTGGCTTGCCATACTTTCACAAACAGGCATTTTTGTATTTATTTGTGTGGCGTCTATTGTGGCATCAGTTATTTTTAGCATAAGCAAAAAGTGGTTACCCCAAAAAAATCTTTTCTTCGCCATTTTTGTATTTTTGTGTGTTCATTCATGTTTCGAAGGTTATCTGTACACACCATTCTACATGCCGTGTTTGCTCTTTTGGCTACTGCTTGGTATTTTGCAACAAGCACCACTTGCCACAGATGTTGAATTTGACGATGATGAGTACACCGATGAAGAATCAGATGACGAGGAAATAATAACGTCCAGTTTATGAAGTTGATATTCTTTAATTTGTGCGTATCTCCACATCAGATGCCATATGTTAACACTTTAGCTCATCACCCACAAGTTAGCTACGTAGCTTTCGTTGCACCATATATTGATATTGACGAGCGTATAGAGATGGGCTGGAATTCGTCTGAGAATATGACCGATAGTGCTGTTAATTTCTACATAGCTCCGTCTGATGAGCAAGTAGCAACTCTATTGAAAACCCACGAAGGTCCTAATACACATTGCATTTTTAGTGGAATCAACGCTTTTAAGCAAGTAGCTAAGTGGCTCAAAATGTCTATTCAGTATAATGTACGTCGAGCTATACTCACCGAGCCACCAATGATATATGAGCACCCATTGTGGCAACATGCATTGCGTTTCGCCATTCAAGATTGGCCATTGACGCGTTACATCGACAATGTGTTTGTCATGGGCGATCGCTTTGTGCCCTATTATCAGATGTGGAGCAAACATTGGCGTGTGTGGCCTTTTATGTATTGCACCGAACTCAAATCAACAAACGAATCGATAACGAATAATCAGAGTGATAAACTTCGTCTCATATATGTAGGCGAACTATGCCATCGGAAAAACGTGAGTGTATTGCTCGAGGCCATAGCTACATTGCCACATGCAGCCGAACGTCTTACTCTCGATGTGGTTGGCGATGGCCGCGACATGAATAAACTTAGGGCATACGCTCAAGCACATTGTCACAATGTAACATTTCATGGTCGTCAGCCTATGAATAAAGTATCGCACTATATACAACACGCCGACGTTCTTGTGTTGCCATCGCGTCATGATGGTTGGGGCGCTGTGGTCAACGAAGCATTGTCGCTCGGACGTTATGTTATCTGCAGCGATCATTGTGGAGCGCGCTATCTTATCAACAAATTATCGTTTTGGACTGACGAACTTGGTTGTGGGTGTGGACAAGTTTTTCGTAGTTGTGATGTTGCTCATTTGCAAGAAAAAATAGAATTTTGCATTAATAATAGCGATAAGATAGCCGCAACTATACCTCGTCGCATTGAGTGGAGTAAGCAGACAATATCGAGTAGTGCTGTAGCTCAAAAGATGATAGCAATCTTGAACAATGAAACAAAAAACTAACGATGGATACTGAAAAATACGATTATTTGATAGTTGGCTCTGGACTCTTCGGAGCTACATTCGCACACATGGCCACCCAGGCTGGCAAGCGCTGTTTGGTTATCGACAAACGTCAGCAACATGGTGGTAATCTCTATTGCGAAAATATCGAAGGAATTAACGTGCACAAGTACGGAGCACATATATTTCACACAAACAATAAAAAAGTTTGGGATTTTGTTAATTCCATAGTCGACTTTAATCGTTATACCAACAGTCCGTTAGCAAATTATAAAGGCAGTCTCTATAACTTGCCGTTCAATATGAACACATTTCATCAAATGTGGGGTATTCGTACACCCGAAGAGGCACGGCGAAAGATAGAAGAACAAAAAGCAGCTGCTGTAGCAGCACTTGGTGGTCGCGAACCTCAAAACTTGGAAGAACAAGCACTAACGCTTGTTGGTCGTGACATATTTGAGCGTCTCATAAAGGGATACACCGAAAAGCAGTGGGGACGTAGTTGCACCGAATTGCCAGCTTTCATCATCAAGCGTTTGCCTGTGCGTTTGGTCTACGACAATAATTATTTCAACGATAAGTATCAAGGTATACCCATTGGCGGTTATAATTGTCTAATAAATGGTTTGCTCAAAGGATCTGATTGTCGCACCGATACCGATTTCTTTGCAGAATATAAAGATACATGGCGTAATATAGCTCATAAGTTGGTCTACACAGGTGCAATCGATGAGTATTTCGGTTATTCACTTGGCAAACTCGATTGGCGTACAGTGTCGTTTCGCACTCGAGTAGAAGATACTCCTAATTTTCAAGGCAATGCAGTGGTCAATTACACCGAGCGTGAAGTACCATATACACGCATCATCGAACACAAACATTTTGAAATGTTCGGGCAAGCCGTATACGACAATCCGCATACAGTAGTGTCTGAAGAGTATTCGATGGAGTATAAAGCAGGTATGGAACCATATTATCCAGTAAACAACGAACGTAATAATGCCCTTGCTGAATCGTATCGTCAAATGGCCGAAAAAGAGCAAAATGTAATTTTTGGCGGACGATTAGGGATGTACAAATATTATGATATGGCCCCAGTTATCGAGATAGTACTCAATATGTGGAATGGCGGTAATGAGGCATAATAAGAAAACAACTTTATCGTTTCCAAATCTGATATTTTTGCAATACATTTGCGTTGTTTGTGCCGTTAGTTAGTCGCTCCTCCTGTGACTGACGCGGCGAAGCCGTAGGATGATGAGAATGAAAAATATTCTTATTAAGTATTTAAAATATTGTATTTCCTTATATTAATTATTGATAGTTATATAAGTTGATTTATAGGAATAGCATAGTGATATAGATGATTGATGAGAGTAAAAATAATAAGAGGATTGCGAAAAATACATTGATACTATATGTCAGAATGTTATTTGTAATGTTAATTACATTATACATTAGTCGTATAGTACTTAAAGAATTAGGAGTTGTTGATTATGGTATTTATAATGTGGTTGGTGGATTTGTTGCTATGTTTTCGATACTATCAGGTTCGTTATCTGCAGCCATAAGTCGATTTATAACATTTGAACTAGGTAAAGGTAATAATGAACGTTTGATAAAGATATTTTCATCGGCAGTTACTATACAAATTGTAATGGCATTTATTGTATGTATACTTGTTGAGGTAGTAGGTGTTTGGTTTATCAGTAATAAGATGACAATACCTGAGGATAGATTAGATTCTGCAGTTTGGGTTTTACATTGTTCGGTTCTTACATTTGCCATAAATTTGATAAGTGTACCTTATAATGCAGCTATAATAGCTCATGAA
>JBGUYH010000009.1:0-5151 GCA_045118595.1 Bacteroidales bacterium
GCATTGGTTCTTGCAGATGTATTGCCACTAACAACTGTTGATCTGCTGCCTACAGTAGCGGCCGAACGAGTGTATGATCTGACAGCGCGTTCGCGATTGTTACCTGAGGTGTATTGCGATACGTTACTACGACTATATCGTTGTTGTGCTACGGCATTGCGTGAATTGCGAGCTGTACTTGGCGCATTTGTTCGATAATTTGCATATCCGTAGTGTGGTGCATAATGATGATGGTGGTTGTAATAGTGATGATGATGATAAGGATAATATCCGCCATACCAACCCCATCCATGATGGTAATACCAAGAATTGTATCCCCAAGCATAGTCGTAGTACCAAGGACTATACCAACTGCCATAACCATAGTGTAATCCCCATCCTAAACTCCAATGATGACGACGGAAACTATATCCGAAATTCCAGCCATAATAAAAGTCGGAATACCAAGGATTAGACCATGAGGGTACAACATATGCATATCCATAGCGGTCGACGTATAAGTTCCAATCTGGTGAATATTGGAGTGATGTGAATAACGGATCGTAATATCGTACAGTTGATATTGGACTATGGAATTTTATAATACGTTCGGCATATTCTTGGTCTGAATCAGAACCAGAAAATCCACCAACCCATACGCCATCAGCCTCTGGTGCATCAACATATAATGTATCGCCAGATTGAGTAAGACTATATGATTTACTATCGTCGGCAGAGGCTAGCATTGTTTTGTTGCTAGGGTCATAATATGCTTGTATTTCACTAAAGTCACGATTATCGTTAGAGTATGCAACATTACGTGTGGTATTGTAATTGCTTACACGTGTATTGTATGAATCAATATCGTTTTGTGTGACTTGTGTTGTTGGATTGGCTGTAGTGGCAGTTGTTAGATTTCGATGACCGCTATAATACAAGTCATCGGTCATTGCACTATTGCTGACTGCTCCTGTTGTTGCACAACCCGTAATGAGTGTCATTACCGTGCCCAATGCTGCTGTTGTTTTCAAACGTATCATAGCATTTAATTTTTAATTGTTTTGTAATTTCTACGAATCAAAAACCATACCAAATTATCTTTTTTTTTCATTGATTCACAATTTGAATGAAAAAATATTTCATTTAGTCTCTTTTTGTTGCTGTGCATACATTTTGGGTGGCATTCCGTAAGCTGCAGAAAAACACTTAGCAAAGTATGAATGATTGGTATGTCCAACCATATACATAACTTCGGCAACGGTGAATGAACCTTGACTCAGTAGTAAAGCTGCTCTTTTCATTCTAATACCACTTATGTATTCGATAGGTGTTTGATTGGTTATTGTTTTTATGCGTCTATAGAGTTGTTTCTGACTCATACATAGTTTATCGGCAAGTGCATTGACGTTGAAATCAGGATTACCCATGTTTTCATCTATTATAGCAACTATTTGTGATAAGAAGCGTTCATCTTGTGTCTGAGTTATAATTCTGATATGATCATCTGTAGTGCTTGGTAAACTCTCTTCATTATTTGTAAAGAATGCTAAGCCTATCATTTTGTTGAGTTGACGAGCATTGGTGAGTGTTGCGGCTATGTCGGTGCGCAACTCTGTGTTTTCTGTTTTTGAGATTATGGTATTGAGCTGTCCTATTATTAAACTTAGTGGACTTTTGAGGTCAGATGATACATGTGAGTAAAAATCGAGTTTTAGGTGAGCTTGTTCGAGTGCATTGTTACGCTCTTGTCGTTCGAGTTCGATATTGTGGCGTACTTGAAGAATGTAGAGTACAAGAGTTAATAGCGATATTATTATGATGATATAAATAGAAATAGCCCAACTTGTACGATACCAAGGAGGTAGAATTGTAAGTGTAAGTTTTTGTGGTGATATGCTTATGTCGTTGGATAATATTATGGCAATGTGAATGTTATATGTTCCATGTGGTAGTGCTATTAAGTGTAATTGATTATCACCTTTGGGGAGTATATGCCAAGTGTCGTTCAACTCGTTGATGCGATATGCATAGCATATATTGTGCGAGTCGGAATAGTTGTAATTGGATATTTCTATGGCTATATCGTTGTCGTCTTCTGATATTTCTATATGATTGGTGTAACGGATGTCTGATTTTTCAAATATCGATTTTTCATTGATAAGAACATCGGTTATATATGGTAAGTAGCTGTTCTTTAGTTCGTTCATTTCAGCATGTGATGCGCAGAATATTTCATCAATGCCACCTAAGTAAAATTGTGTACTATCGGTGTATGAGGCATTATTGCTATGTGTGGAAAACTTATTATTTTCAACTTGTGTGACGTTGTTATTACTGATGCTGAATATAGAACCATCGTGCATCATAACTATAACAGTATCAGTGTTGACTTGTAAAATGCGTTCAGCATAGTCGCTTGAGAGTCCGTTGGCTTCGGTGTAGATTTGTTCAACAATGTATGTATTTTGTGCAGGTGATGTGCAAAGGAGTTTCTGTTTGTCAATGACCATAACACCACCGCGGCATGTAGCAATCCATAATTGGTTATTATCTGTCAGTCTAATGTCGTAGACCCAATTTGCATTGTAGCGTTTTGTGCTATCTGTTAGATTGTATGTAATGAATTGCTCTTTATCGTAGTCGTAACGTAACACACCTCCATCGGTAGCAATCCAAAGATCTCCATCTTGGTCTTCGTATATTTTTCGAACGTGATTGTGTGGTATTTTGTAATTAGAATCGGATTGTGAGTACCATATTGATGTTGAAAAATTGTGATTTGTGCGTATAAGACCATTAGTTCCACCTAACCAAAGATTTTTGTGTTTGTCTTGTAATATTGTTGTTATGGTATTTCCTTGTGTTGAGTGTGTTATGTCAGATATGCTAATATAGAAACTACGCAATGTGGTGTATGAAATGCCATTGTCTGTACCAAGCCAAACACTTCCGTCATAAGTGGATAATATAGACCATATATTGTTTCCTGCTAATGAGGTAGAATTATGTACATCGTGAATTATATGTTGTACAATGTTTGCAGTGCTGATGATGTATAGTCCATTGTCGGTACCAACTAACAAATTGTTATTTATGTCAGTAGCAAGTGATTTTATGCTATTACCAGATAGTGTGTTGAAATGTGTGATTGGTTCATTGGATGTTTTGATAAATAGTTCACCTTCTGTCCCGATGTATAGTTGTTGTTTGTCGTTGTTCCAAAAAAGTGAGTTAACAAAGCAATTCTGTCTCTTTTTGTTTTTAGGTAATTCTATTTGTTGTATTTGATTTGAATTAATAGTGTATTGACATAAGCCGTTGTAGGTGCCGATGTAGAGTAATGTGTCGGCTACGTATTCTATTGAGTATATTGTTTTATTAGGCAGTTTGCCTTTAGTTGGAGTTATTTCTGATATATTTTTTTCATCGAATATGAAAAGTCCGTTTTGTGCTCCAATATAATAAGCATTATTGATGTGTTTGATGCACCGTACAGTACCCATCGAAGAGTTAATGGTGTTTTGTTCGCCAGTAACTAAATTGATGGTTAATAGGCCATTGTCAGTGCCAGCAATTAGTATGTTGTTTGCTATGCAGATGCTATATATTTCGCTATTGAATGTTGTGCGTTGGCGTGATGTGTATCCATCGAATGAATAGAGTCCGCGTTGTGTTCCGTACCATATTTGACCAAATTTGTCGGTGGCAAAGCAATTAATCTGCATAGGTATGCCATCTGTAATATTGTTTCTAAATACTTGATACAGAGAACTACTTTGCGGTTTAGAAAATGCGCAAATGGAATAATAAAAGTAACAAATGAAAAGACAGAGTTTTTTCAAAATGGTCACGATAATATTAATGTTTTATAATCCTAATAACTCTTTGGCATTTTGCATGGCTGCATCGGTGATGTGTGTACCACTAAGCATTTTGGCAAGTTCTTCTATGCGTTGCTCATCATTGAGTTTTGCTATGTCTGATATTGTCCGATTATTATCATCGTGCTTAAAGACTTTGTAGTGTGTTTTGCCCTTTGCTGCTACTTGTGGAAGATGTGTAATGGCTATGACTTGCATGTTTTTAGCCATGTCGGTCATTATGCTACCCATTTTGTCAGCAACTTCGCCAGAAACGCCAGTGTCTATTTCGTCGAATATGATGGTAGGTAAGTCGGTTGATTTCGACAGTAAACTCTTGATGCTTAGCATAAGTCGAGACATTTCACCCCCTGATGCTACTTTAGCAATATCGGTTGGTGTGCTATTTTTGTTAGCAGCAAAAAGGAATTTGATGTCGTCGCAGCCTGTGGGTGTGAAATCATTGGTTATGGTGTGTGATACTACGAATTTTGCATTGCTAATGCCCATTTCGTGCAAGTCGTTTTCAATGTTATTTGTGATGTTTTCGAAAACTATTTTACGCTTTTGTGTTAGAGCATTCGCTTTTTGGGTTAAGATGTGTCGTTGTTCTTCTATTTGTTTGTGTAGTTCGTTAATTTCGACATCAAAGTTATTTACTACTTTTATCTTTTCTGCATAATCGGCTTCGATAGCAATAAGTTCATCGATAGTATTAACGTGATGTTTTTTTAATAAGTTGTATATTAAGTCAATACGTTGGTCAATTTCGGCAATACGTGCTGGGTCGTATTCTATTCTTTCGTTAACTTGCTCGAGTGTTTTTAGTAGGTCGGAAAGATCAATTTTTGCAGTCTCAATGCGGTTGGTAGCATCTGTATTATTGGGCAAGTAGTTTTGTATTTTGCACAATTTATTGCTTATGTTACCGAGTACTGATATTACTTTTTCATCACCTCCCAATGATTCGATGGTAAATGAAAGTGCCTCTTTTATGTCTTCTGCGTTAACAAGTGTGCTATGTTCAGCTTCAAGGTCTTCCATTTCACCAACTTTAAGTTTTGCATTCGACAACTCTTGATACTGAAACATCATATAATCAGCATCGGCTTTTAGTTTTTCGTTGTCAGCACGCATTTTTTCCTCTTTTTGTGTTAAAGAGTGGTATTGGTTGTATGTTTGCTTGTAGTCGTTCAATAGATTTTGTGTTTGTGCGACATCGTCGATAACTTTTAGGTGAAATGTGTCCGACGATAATAGTAAATTTTGGTGTTGTGAATGTATATCGATAAGTTTTTGACCTATTTCTTTT
>JBGUYH010000010.1:0-22401 GCA_045118595.1 Bacteroidales bacterium
ATGATAAACGTATTGTCATTGTATTAGTGTCGTTAAGTGAGTCAAAGTTAAAAAAAGACATCTATTAATGTGGAATATTCTATTTAAAGCGTAGTAATTATTGTTGTGTAATGTCCATTTTTTAGATTATAGAGAAATAGAGCTAATAATGGTAAAGGTTGCTTTTCGTACAAGATGCCATATATCAGCAGGTTAAATGTGTGTAAACTATTTTTAGCAAAAAAAGTGACTTAAAACTATTGTGCAATCAAAATTATACCGTACCTTTGCAGTGCATTTGAGGGTTAAACCTCAATATTTAGTGGATTGCCCTGTAGTATAATGGTAGTACAGAAGATTCTGGTTCTTTTGGCGAGTGTTCGATTCATTCCGGGGCAACAAAATAGAGGTATAATCCTCCATTTTTTTAGAATCTTCCGAAGAGGAAGAACTAAATTTAGGATTGTTCCATAGTATAATGGCAGTACAGGAGATTTTGGTTCTCTTAGTCGAGGTTCGAATCCTCGTGGAACAACGCAAGACACCGAAGCATAATGTTTCGGTGTTTTTTGTTTTTATAGCTATTGCATTATAGACGCCACATGTCAACATCTGTGACATGTCGGCAGATACCACGCACATCGGCTACAACACCGTTGGCAGTAAGATGTTGTTTGAAGAAGGTTGTTGTGAGCATAGTTTTGACAGTATCATGTGGAACAGCTATAATTATAGCGTCATATTTGGCGCTTATGCTATTTAGCATTGTTATGTTGTACATGTGCTTTACTTCTGTGTGCGAGGCTCTGGGGTCGAATACATCGATGCGGCACACGCCAAATGCAGCCAATTCGTTGCAGATGTCGACCGACTTAGTATTGCGAATGTCGTTAACATTCTCTTTGTATGTTATGCCAATAACGAGTGCTTTGGCTTTTTGAATGACGATGTTTTTGGCTGCAAGTCGTTTTAGTGTTTCTCGTGCTACGTATCGTCCCATATTATCGTTTACATATCGACCACGGTTGATAATTTGTGTATGATAACCATATTCAACGGCTTTATAGTCGAGGTAGTAAGGGTCTACGCCAATGCAATGCCCGCCCACCAATCCTGGGGTAAAAGGTAAGAAGTTCCATTTTGTAGATGCAGCTTCGAGCACATCAGCTGTTTCGATGCCCATTTTTCCAAAAATGATAGAAAGTTCGTTCATAAGTGCAATATTGACATCGCGCTGTGTGTTTTCTATTATTTTGGCAGCCTCTGCTACTTTAATGTTAGGTGCTTGGTGAATACCAGCTTGAACAATGTGAGCATAGACGTTGGATATGGTACGAAGAGCCTCGTTGTTTGATGCTGAAACAACTTTTATAACGGTAGATAATGTATGTGTCTTGTCGCCCGGATTGATACGTTCTGGACTATAACCTACAGCAAAATCGAGATTGCAAGTTAGTCCGGATGTTTGTTCAAGTATTGGTATGCATACCTCTTCGGTGCAGCCTGGGTAGACTGTACTTTCAAAAACAACGATATTATCCTTTGATATATGTGTAGCAATGGTTTGTGTGGCATTTTTAAGAGCATCGAGGTTTGGATGATTACGCCCATCGACAGGAGTTGGTACTGCTATGATATGAAAGATAGCTTTTTCGAGGTCGTTTTCATTGGTTGTGAATAGGATATCGAGATTGGAAAAACTATCTGATGGGTGTTCGCCGTTAGGGTCGATGTTGTGTTGTAATAGGTCAATTTTATATGGGTCAGAGTCGTAGGCAATGACTTTAAAATGGCGTGCAAATGCTTGAGCTATGGGTAAACCAACGTAGCCTAAGCCAATAACCGAGAGGCAAGCCGATTTATTTTTTAGTTGCTTTATCAGCTCCATAAATTTTCCATATAGGTGTTATCACCAAGTCGATGTGATATGAGTAGTCGAATTGTGATGCGTCGATGTCGTGATAAGCTTTTGCACCGATGGCGAATTTTAACACCTTATTGATGCTATGATGAAAGTCGGTTTCTGCTACAATAAGTTGTCTGTTTTTGCTATATATGTTGTCTTTGTAGTTAGATAGTGACATAAACATATAGTTGCCATAGAGAGCAAAGAAATTCGATGCTTTCCAATAACCTAAATTAGCATTGAAATTGGTGGTTCTGAGTTTTATTTGTGGGAATATTGCCCATCCTTTAGAAAAGGGTCGGATGCCACCATCGACCATGGCATAGAATGATTGTTTTTGTAATTCGATGCCAATAGTTTTGAACCATTTGTGATTAATAGTGCGATCGATAGCTATGGCAGCCGAATAGTTGGTCAAACTTTGCATTCGTTCGGAGAAGTTGCTTATTTGTCCGCCAACGTGAGATGCAAGTAGTCGGATTGGAAATTTGACAATCCAATTTGTTTCACGATTAGCCCACGGGCAAATGTTAAGTGCGATACCTGCGGTGAAGCGTTCGGGTATAGTGTCTCCGTTTTTTATAAATTGTTGCCAATTCATCCATGCGTCGGCATTCCAAGTATTTCGGTTTATTTTAAATTGGAAACCAAACTCTGGTTTGTCGCTTAGTTGTCGCTCTGGTTCCCATATGCTTTCTGGTAGGTCGTGTGCCATGTGTCCATCGAGCATACCCATAATGAGTGTAGTCCATGAGTTGATGCGCCACTGTGCGGTGAGTATGGGGTAGATATGATCGAAACGAGTAGTGCCACCATATTGTAGCATTTGTGCGCCTGCTTCGATGGAGATGTCATTTGTGGCATAGTATACTAACGAAGGTTGTAACTTGTATCCTAACATAGTGTACCCTTCGATGTAGTCTCCGAAATATTCGTTGTTTTTAAAGAAGTTAATATTAGTTATTCGGCACAACAAATCGCCTTCGTGTCGTGTTGTGTCGATATGATAAAAGATGTTTGAATATGAATCAGCAGACTGTGCCGCAGCGATGATAGTCATCCAAAAGCACAAAAAGACGGCAAGTTGTTGCTTCATATTAGTGTCCGAAAACCTTTTTTAATAGCGCTGTGGTGCGTGCCGAAGCGTTGGTTCTGATATTAGCCTCTTGCTCTCCAATTTTGTAGTACAAACCATCAACAGCTTTGTCGGTCAGATAATCGTTGAGGTTTGTATTTACTGATTTTAATCCAGCAGCTTTGCCAACTACAGTGGTAGCTACGCTATTCCAATTAGAGGTAAGTGTGTTCCACGACGAAGAGCACGATATGTCGCCAATAAGTTTTTTGTCAATAGATGTTTTGATGTAACCCGAGAAGAGGTTTTTGAGGCTTGACTTTGTTTTTCCTTTAAAATAGGTAGTAGCCGCTGTTTTGTTGCCTTTGAGTATATTAGCAGCATCTGATATGGTCATATCTTTTATAGCACCTACAAAAATTGGTGTCGCATTGACTACAGCATCGGTGGCTGCTGCGTTGATACGTTTTATGGTGTTGGTTACGAGTGTTTGTCCGCCGGGTAATTTGGCAATGTTTTGTGTTATTATGGTAGCCTCTTCTGGCAAGCCAATGCGTGTTGCAAGGTCGTTATAGTATCCATCTTTAGCAGCCAATATTTTTACGCCAGTGCTAACGCCAGATGTAAGTGCTTCTTTGAGTCCGCCTATTATTTCGGTATTTGTAAGTGTGCCAGTCTTTGCATATGTATTAGCAAGTGAAGACACAGTGGATGACATGCCTGTGCATGCGGTGAGAGACACAGCTACCGATGCAGCAAAAGTGGATAGAAAAACTTTTCTCATAGTGTGTTTGTGCTTTTAAATAATGCTTTACCGATGCAATGATACGAAAAAAAAGAGATGAGGATCGTATTATCACTCACATTTGATAAAAATGAGATGCTCAGAACACGTTGAGTGCGTTCTGAGCATCAGTATGTTCTTCTTCGTTATTAGCTTACTCGGCAGGAGCAGCTTCTGTTTCAGTTGTGCCTTCAGCCTCTGGTGTTTGAACTGGAGTGCCAAATGAAGGTTGTGCTTGCTGAGTCTGAACGTTTTGCATAACTTGATCAACTTCCGACTGACCTGCTTTTACGTCAGATGAAGGAATGAGAGCAACAGAGATGAACGAGAGCACCATTATGGCAGCACCAAGTGTCCAAGTTGCTTTCTCGAGGAAGTCGGTTGTTTTGCGAACGCCAAGCAATTGTTGCTGACCAGCAAAGTTTTGTGCCAAACCACCGCCTTTTGCGTTTTGCATCAATACAGCGCATATAAGGAAGATGCTAACTACAATTATCAGTGATGTAATTACGGTATACATAATTAAAAGTATTTTTATTTTAATCGATTAATTTTTCTACTTCTTCAATTCGAGTCGCAAAGTAAGCGCTTTTTTCTGGATTTTTCAAACTTAACTTGCGGAATATATTGATAGCCTTATCGTATTGTTTTTGTTTTATGTAAATATCGGCCAAAGTAACCGTGAATGTACCTTCGTTTTCTTTGGTACTCTCTTCGATGCGCTGTGTAACTTCAGTGGTGTCGATGATGCGTGTTGTTTTGCTAAGTCGTTCGGCATCGAGTGTGCCCAAGAAGGCTTCGATGAGGTCAATGCTTTTGCTTTTGCGAGTGTGAGGTGTGTGGTTGGCAACTTGTCTTTTGTTAAGTTGGTCGAGCCACTCGCTAAATGTGTGTTCCGATGTTGCATCTTCCTCTTCTTCGGGTATATCTTCAATGGAGTATACAGGTGTAGTATCAACCATCTCAGCAGATAAGTCGGGGAGTGTATCGGGCACATCAGCAAAGTAATCGGCAACTTCGTTGTTGTTGCTTGGTGCTTTTGATGATGTAGATGCAATAGGTTGGCTTACAAATGGTTGTGGTGGAGTCTCTACAACAATGATGTCTTCGGGGCGAAGTGCGATAAGAGCTTTGAGAGCAGCTCTGTTGTGCACAAATACCGATGCTTTGCGCAATACATTATCGAAACGTATGCTACTTGTGTTGTGTAGATTTTTCATCATGAGCATCCATCCGGCATCGAAGAATGGACACTCTTTGATGGTTTCGCCCACTGAAGCCAATGTGGTGGCATTGAGAGTGAAAGGGTCGGCCATGGCCGAATAGAACATCTCTTTATTCATAGTGTGCGCTCCTACCAATCGGCAAATGCCTTGTTAAATATATTTTCGGTTAGTTCATCTACTATTTGCGTAACAAGTTCATCTTCTACGTCGCTTAGATTATTTTCTGAGTCGTAGTCTTGATATGCCGAGAAGCTCTGTTCCCAATCTTTTTTAGGGTCTTTGAAATTACGACAACGGATTTTTACAGCAACAGTGAGTCGGGTTTGTGCCGATACGGCATCGGCTTTGAGTGCCATCGGCTGTGTGCTATACGATGTTATGTTGCCCGAGAATTCAATATCGGCTTGTCCTTCGTTAAGTATGAGTCGCGACTCTTTCTGAATGCGGTCTTTAAGTCCGTCGGTTAGCGCTTGGCTAAGGTTTGGGTTGATGAGTGGTGCTCTGTTGTTGATGTATTGAACAGCAAAAGTATTGAGGTTTTCGGGTATAGAGGCACCACTCATGGTGATGCTTATTGTGCAAGCACCAAGCATAAGTGCTATGATAGCAGAGAGTATATAGAACTTGCTGTTACAAATCGATTTCATAATCTTTAATTTTTCGATAGAGGGTGCGTTCAGAAATGCCGAGTTCTTGTGCTGCTTTGCGGCGGTTGCCTCTGAATTTCTCAAGTGCTCTGATGATGAGGTCTTTCTCATTGTCGGAGAGTGAGAATACGACTTCGTCTTGTGAAACTACTTCTGGAGTTACTTCAGTTATATGTTCTACTGATTCAACACTACTTGAGTTGTGACCAGGTTTTGCTTCGTGTGGGAAGTCGTGCGGATATGGTTGTGGTTTGCTCAGTTGACCGTATTCCGACACTTGAGGTGTAAATACGTCATTGCCATCGGCGGTGTAGAGGCGTTTGATTATCTGTGCATCTTCTTGGCTAACGCTACCATTACTATCGATGAGACTTACAACAAGTTTTTTTAGGTCGGTAACATCTTTGCGCATATCGAAAAGCACCTTAAAGAGTATTTCGCGTTCGCTGCTATATGAGTGCTGACCACCATCGTTTTTTACAATGACATCGCCTTTGGGGCGGGGTATGAATCTCTCTATCTCTTTTTCGTCAACGATGCGATTAACTTTCAGTACAGTTACTTGGTCGGCTACATTTTTTAGTTGTCGAACATTGCCAGGCCATTCGTACGACATGAGTAGCTCGCGAGCTCCATTGGTTAGTAACACGGGTTCCATTTTGTTAGCATCGGCGAAGTCGCTTGTGAACTTATGAAAGAGAGCCGGTATGTCTTGTTTGCGTTGGCGCAGTGGCGGTATGCGAAGCATGATGCCATTGAGTCGGTAGAATAGGTCTTCGCGGAATTTACCTTGAGTAATGGCTTTTTCAAGATCGACATTGGTGGCAGCTACTATGCGCACATCGGTTTTTTTTATCACAGAAGAGCCTACTTTCATATATTCGCCACGTTCAAGTACGCGTAGTAACTTGGCTTGTGTCGACATAGGGAGTTCACCAATTTCATCGAGGAAGATGGTGCCTTTATCTGCCATTTCGAAGTAACCTTTACGATCGGTAGTTGCACCTGTGAACGCTCCTTTTTCGTGTCCGAAGAGTTCTGAGTCGATGGTGCCTTCAGGTATACCACCACAGTTAACAGCTATTAGTGGACCATTTTTGCGTGCACTATTTTCGTGAATTATGCGAGAAAACACCTCTTTGCCCGTGCCACTTTCGCCAATGATGAGTACCGATAAACTAATGGGCGCAACTTGTACGGCTGTGTTGATGGCCTGATCGAGCATAGGGTCAGACCCAATAATACCATATCGCTGTTTAACTGCTTTAAGATCCATAGCCATTTTTGATAAGTGGGCACAAAGATAGCAGATTTGATGCTAATAGGCAACTGACAGAACCCCTGCTTTGTTGGCACTTTTTATCAATTTGCGAATATCGCTATGTTTAAACGAACCAAAGAACGATACAATGGTGTTGTTGGCTACTATGTGTGCCTCTTTGACAGAGAAAAGGTTGTTGTTGATAAAGACTTTGCAATTAATTGCTTCACGTACATAACGCGATACGTTGACTTCAGAAAAATCTTCTTGAATAAATATTTGCGCAATGTCGGCAATTAAATTATTCGTTGTAACATCATTTATGTTGAGAATCTTCATCTGATCAATATCGTCAATAAGAGCTTTCATTTCATCTTTGAGCTGAATGTCGAAATAGGTGAGCATAGCAAAAGCCTCTTTGCTAAATGTAATAGTTTGAGTTTTGTAACGTTGCTCAAGTTTATTTATCACCTCATTATATGCATTGCTTTGGGCTGTGGCATTGATGACCGATAGTAAGACGAAGAGTAAGAGTAGTAAGCGGTTCATGTTTTCTGATTTATTTATAGTACATCGTTTATTAATTTTATGCACATAGTGAAAAACTAATGTTTGATACGCAGTGATGTTCAGATGGTTGCGGCTAAAAATGACAGAGCATAGGTTTGTTGTTCGTCATTAATCATTAAATGAGTATCTTTGCAGTCTTAACGCAGAAATATAAGTAAATGGGAATGATAGAGGGTTTGTCAACCGACAAAAATTTTGAACGTGTAGTGTTGTTATGTGTACGCACACCGCAACTGAGCAATCAGCAAGTGAAAGATTATTTGGATGAGTTGGCATTCTTGGCCGAGACAGCAGGGGCAGAAACAGTAAAAACATTTGTTCAGAATATGCCATGTCCCGATTCTCGTACATATATGGGTACAGGTAAGTTGGAAGAGATACGTTCGTATATCGAAGACTACAATGAAGGAGCGCACGACATGGATGATGTGCCCATCTCGGCTGTTATTGTCGACGATGAATTATCGCCAGCACAACAGAAAAACTTGGAACAAGCGTTGGGTAATATGTTAGTACTCGATCGCACATTACTCATACTCGATATATTTGCTCGTCGAGCTCGTACAGCTCATGCTAAGACACAAGTAGAGTTAGCACAATATCAATATTTATTACCACGTTTGACTCGTATGTGGACGCATCTTGAACGTCAAAAGGGTGGTATTGGTATGCGCGGACCAGGTGAAAAGCAGATTGAAACCGACCGACGAATAGTGCTTGACAAAATATCACTCCTAAAAGAAGAGTTGAAACATATCGACCGTCAGAGTGTTACACAACGTCAAAATCGTGGTAAGATGGTGCGTGTGGCATTGGTGGGATATACCAATGTAGGTAAATCAACATTGATGAACGCATTGAGTAAGAGCAATGTATTTGCCGAAAATAAACTCTTTGCCACACTTGATACTACTGTGCGTAAAGTAGTGATAGATAACTTACCATTCTTAGTGGCCGACACTGTTGGTTTTATTCGCAAACTGCCTACTGGTCTTGTTGAATCGTTCAAATCGACACTCGATGAAGTGCGTGAAGCCGATTTGTTGTTACATGTGGTCGACATTTCGCACCCTGCATTCGAACAGCAGATAGAGGTGGTTGACAAAACCATACACGAACTTGATGGACGAGAGAAACCAACCATTATTGTGTTCAATAAGGTCGATGCTTTCACCTACACACCTAAGGCCGATGATGACCTAACAGAGAAGACTCGCGAAAACTATTCACTCGAAGAGCTGAAACAAACATGGATGGCAAAAAAAGATAAACACTGTATATTTATTTCAGCCAAAGAGAAGTTTAATTTCGATGAATTACGCAAGATTGTATATACCGAAGTAAAGAAAATACATACACAGCGATTCCCTTATAATGACTTTTTGTATGACGATGAATGGGCAAATGGGAACAATGAATAAGAAAATTGTCAACCTTCAGCCTTGTATTTTCGTATAACCGCATCAGTATTGCAACACATATACAAATCCTTATTTTGACGATTTGTTGTTTGTTGGCATAGGCGCTAATGTAGGTTATCTGTGAAAAAAGCTCAAGAGATATATGAAAAAATGCTACGTGGTGGTGTCTCTATGTGGGAGGCCGATGTAGCAATGCGTTCGTTAGTTGTTGGAAGTGAAATAGCCCAGATATTGTTTCAAGGAAAAACAGAAATATCGTTTGATGAGCTATTACAACAGATACCAGCAACAGCACGAGCTGAAATGATGCAGCACCTATCCGACGATGTTAAGTGGACTATGCCAATAAAAACAAGCAACGGCTTGCAATGGTTGGAAATACACAAGCTATTATCTGAAACTAATACAGAAGGACATAAAACATATATAGGTACCGTTCGCGCTATGGATTATAGTGAGGTCGGGCGACAGATTTTCTCCAGTGGCATAAATGTGCGTACATGCGAACCTATGATGGTTTCGTTCGGTTTGCTCAATAATCGCGAAACATTTCATGAAGGTTTGTGTCTTCTCATGTCAGCGCTATGTAAGCAATTGGGAGGTTCACGTTGCGATACTGTCAAATGGCTTGGTGGTAATAAGTTTGAAGTGTTGAACTATTCGGGCAATGCAGCCACCGATAAATATGGCTCGTTATCAATAGAAGGGCACGTATTGCAAACAAAGATGTGCGAGCAAATATGTAAAACACGCAAGCTGCTAACCATTGATGCCAATAACCCCATAAATGACAAATGGACAGACGAGAAAGAATTCTTTTCGCGTCAGCAAGCACGTTCGGTTATCGTAGCTCCTATTATAGTTGACGATGAAGTGTGGGGCATAGTGGTGTTGGTTAGTATGGTGCGCAGTGTATGGTCGGTGTTCGACTTGCAGTGGATTAGCATGGTAACCAATCGTATATCTGTCACACTTAGTAACAATGAAATGCGTGATAGGATAAACGACCAAATACATGTAATGTCACAGGCATGTGAGGCTGGAAAATTACTAACTTGGGTGTGGAATTGCGAAACGGGAAAAGGTGAAGTGAATATATATGGTAGCGCAGAGGAACGTAGTAGCGAATGTACATTAGAGGGCGTTATAAGCCGAATGTACAAAACCGACCAAGCACGATGTCTGAAGACTATCAGAGCACTTAAAAATGGTGATATTGACAATGTATTACTGCGAGTTAGAATGCGTGGCGTTGTTGATGACACATGGGGATGGCGAGAATTGAGAGGAGTACCAACAAAAAATATAGATGGGAAAATTGAACGCATAGTAGGCATCTCGCGTGACATAACCGAAGAAGTTCGTCGAGCTAACGAAGAAAAACTTAACATACAATTTCAAAATAGCATCTATAACAAGATGCCTGCAGGTATTGAATTTTTCAACGAAGAAGGTCGACTTATATATATGAACGACACCGCACTCGAAATCTTTGGTGTAATTGGTGGACGAAGAAGTATGATGGGGCTCGGTCTGTTTGAAAATCCAAACCTAACCGAAGAGCAACGAACGGCGATAAAATATACTGACACTGTACAATACATCATATCATACGATTTTAGAAAGGTAGTATACAAATCATCACGTACCGATGTGATAGAGATGAACTATCGTATGTCGAAATTGTACAAGAAGAATAACTTAGTGGGCTACATTGTAGCAGTGGCTGACAATAGCGAACTTGTGCAAAAGTCGAAACAGATAAGCATCTTCCAACGATATTTTCTTGAAATTGGCAAATTTGCGAAGATGGGTATCTGTTGGTTCTCTGACACTAAAAACGGATATGTATCGGAACAATGGAATATCAATTTAGGCATAAGACCCGAAGCCCCTTACATGCGCAACTTATCGTTATGTGTGCATGTGCTCGACGAAGATTTGGAAGTGTATGGCTCGTTGTTAGGTCGTATTTTTGTGGGCGATATTGATTCGTTCCAATACGAACTACGTGTAACACACGACGACGGATTGCTGCACTACATAAAAGTGCAGTTCGTACGTTCGGAAGAAGCTGTAATTGGAGTCTCGATTGATGTGACACAAACAAAGGAAAATGAAAAACTGCTGATTGAGGCAAAGTTAAAAGCAGAAACAGCCGATATGCTCAAGTTGCAGTTCTTAGACAATATGAACCATGAGATACGTACACCACTGAACGCCATTGTTGGATTCTCTGATATAATAGCACAAACAGCAGGTAGTGACGATTTGAAGATGTATGCCGATCTCATCAGATCAAATAACGATATTTTACTCGATACCATAGGTGACATAATAGACCTCTCGAAGATAACATCAGGCACAATGGAATATGCCTACACCGAAGGCGACATCGATGAGGTAGTACGCGAAGTGTATGACAAATACAATGCACAATCGCATGTGAATATAGAATTTTTGTGCACAGGTGGTGAGCATGGTGTAAAAGCTTATTGTGATGTGTCGCAGATTAAACGCATATTGTGTCACTTCGTGAGCAATGCATTTAAATTTACAGCTGCCGGACGAGTAGAACTCTATTATAAAGTAGTAAATAACGAACTTGTATTTAGCGTAACCGACACAGGTTGTGGTATTCCGGTTAATAAAATAGATAAAATATTTGATCCATATTTTAAAGTCGATTTATTCTCGGTAGGTACAGGTTTGGGTTTGCCAATATGCAATAGTTTGGCTCGCGATATGGGTGGACGCATCGAAGTGAAATCAACAGAAGGTGTTGGCTCACACTTCAAATTTTACATACCTTATATCTCTCCATCGCACATACCACGACAAGCTATGCCTATCAACGATATAATGTTACTTAGCAGCAATGGCGAGATAATACAATTCGTGTCGTATGCCTTGAGCAACTACAATCTGTTCATTGAGCAAGAGCATGTATTCATGTCTCTGTGGCTCGAAAAACGTCCAATGCTTACCATTATCGATCAGCAATTGTTTGGCGATTCAATATCAGTAGTAGTATCATCGCTTCATAATTATGTAGGTGAGCACAAAGTAATAGTGCTATGCACTGAAGGGGTGCCAGTTGACAAGGCAAACATAATAGATGCAGGTGCTGAACAAATAATAATGTTGCCAACATCGAGCGAAAACTTTAAGATGGCGATAATGCCATATATAAAACGAAAAAATCAGAGAAGATGAAAAAGAGAATCAGAAACATAGCTAAAGGCGACACCATAGCAATAGTATCGCCATCAGGAACAATATCAGTTGACCTCTTAAATAAAGCTGTGGCAAAGATTGTTGCCGAAGGATACAACGTAGAGGTAATGCCACATGTAGTTGGTTGTCAAAGTGGAGTGTTCTCAGCACCCGATGCCGACCGTGCTGCCGATTTAGAACAAGCTCTGCTTAGGCACGATATTGCAGCTGTGATATGTGCACGAGGTGGCTATGGTGCAGTGCGTACATTACAAAATATTGACATAAGCCTACTAGAACATTGCGACAAATGGCTTGTTGGTTTTAGCGATATAACAGCTTTGCACTCAGTGCTAACAAGCAACGGAATACCTAGCATACATGGTCCAATGTTGAAGCATATTGCCGAACATGGAATGCATAGCGACGATGTAGAACTTATGTTTAATGTAATGAAAGGCGAAGCATATAAAGTGGAGGCAGAATTAGGTTCAGATAGTCGACAAGGAGAGGCAAGTGGAGTGATAACAGGAGGAAACTTGTCGATAGTATATTCGCTACGTAGCACACCTGCCGATATAGACCCAACAGGGAAAATATTATTTCTCGAAGATTTGTGTGAGTATAACTATCATATCGACCGAATGATACAAAATCTGAAATATTCAGGTTTCTTGTCTAAACTAAATGGTCTCATACTCGGTCAATTTACAGGCATGAAAAATGGAGCCACTCCATTTGGAAAAGAGGCTGTAGAAATAATAACCGATGCAGTGGCTGAATATTCGTATCCAGTATGGACAGGGTTTAGAGCCGGACACGCTCAAGAGGTGAATATGCCTATAGTAATGGGAGCTAAGTGTAGTATGAAGGTAACCAAGACAAGCGGACAAATAACACTTTCAAGATAAAAAGCCTCGTAAAAAAGGGACTTATTGATAATAAGAAAGCCTCGCATCGTAGTTAGATGCAAGGCTTTTTTTATTTTTGCTCTCCAGGTAGGACTTGAACCTACGACCTACGGATTAACAGTCCGCCGCTCTAACCAACTGAGCCACTGGAGAATTTGCTATTTTTAAGAGAAGTAACCCTCTCGAAAAGCGATGCAAAATTAGGCATTTCTCGCAAATATCCAATATATTTGCACGATTTTTTCAATTAAAAATAAAAAAGACAAAAACAGACAATGATGGAAGCTAAAGTTCTGGGCATGGGCAATGCGCTTGTCGATGTATTAGTTAGGATACCCAACGACGACATATTGTCGCAGTTCGGACTGCCACGTGGAAGTATGCAATTGGTTGATAATGCTCGCTCTGCCGAGATATATGAAGCAATAAAAGGCATGAATCCACAAACAGTTTCGGGTGGCTCTTCATCGAACACTATTAGCGGATTGTCTAATTTAGGAATAGCTACTGGCATCTTTGGTAAAATTGGTCGCAATGAATTGGGGCAACTTTTCAAAGCCGACATGGAAAAAGTTGGTGTTGAAACGCATCTGTTTAGCTCCGATACATTAACAGGCAATTGCATATCGCTCATTAGTCAAGATTCGGAGCGAACAATGGCAACTTGCTTAGGAGCCGCAGTTGAACTTAGTGCCGATGATATAAGCGATGACTTGTTTTATGGGTTCTCGCATCTCTATGTTGAAGGATATTGGGTTCAGAACTACGACCTTATTGAAACTGCGTTCAGAAAAGCACACAATCGTGGACTAACTTGTTGCCTCGATTTGGCATCGTATAATGTAGCCGAAGAGAATAAAGAGTTTTTGGTTAAGATTATCGACAAGTATGTTGATGTAGTCTTTGCTAACGAAGAAGAGGCAACTGCATTTACTGGCAAAGAGGATATGGAAGCGCTTAATGAAATAGGTGAAATAGCATCGACGGTGGTTGTGAAACTTGGCAGGCGAGGTAGTTTGATAAAAATGAACGACACTATTACACGTGTTGGTATCGTGTCATGTATACCTATTGATACAACAGGTGCTGGCGACTTGTATGCTGCTGGTTTCTTATATGGAATGATAAATGGTCTTACGCCAGAAAAATGTGGCGAGGCTGGTGCTATATTGGCTGGTAACGTAATTGAAGTTATCGGAACAAAAATGGATACGCAACGCTGGACAAACATACGCAAGGCCATAAACAAACTCTGATATGAAGTTCGAAGCATTTAGGCTCAATCCTATCATTTCAGCCAATTTGGCACAGATGGGATTTTCTCGTACCACCGATATTCAATACAAAGCCATACCACCCATCATGAATGGCGACGATGTGCTTGCTATTGCACAAACAGGAACGGGTAAAACTGCAGCATTTGCCATACCAGCTATTGATAATTTGCTACACAAACGTAGGAAAGAAGATTACGATGGTGTTAGGTGTCTAATAATGGAGCCAACTCACGAACTTGCACAACAAACTGGACGTGTGGTTGAGCAAATAGCACAAAACACCAATTTGCAAGTGTTGGCCATACATGGAGGTAGTAATCAAGAACCACAAATAGCACAACTAAAAAAGGGTGTCGACATTCTCATAGCAACACCAGGACGATTGTTCGACTTAGTACATCAAGGCTATTTGAAGACGTTTGGCGCAGAAATACTTATTCTTGACGAGGCCGATCATATGCTCGATATGGGGTTCATTAATGATATTCGTCAGATAGTGAAATATTTACCTCGTAGGCGTCAGACACTATTTTTCTCAGCAACAATAGATGATAAGATAAAAAAATTAGCCTATTCGCTTGTTGTAAAGCCTGTTAATATCCGAATCTCACCCAAAAATATGGTGGCCAAAAACGTTACTCATTCGCTCATTTATGTACCAATGGATGAGAAACGCTTTTTTTTGGAACGCATCTACAACGAAAATCCTAACAGTCGGATAATGGTTTTTGTGCGCACCCGAGTTAGAGCCGAACGTGTGCTCAATGCAATGAAGCGTGTAGGCATCGAAGCTGTTAACATGCACGGCGATAAGAGTCAGACTGAGCGCACAATGTCGCTCGAAGCATTTCGGAATGGTGACGTACGAATGCTTATAGCTACCGATGTAAGTGCGCGAGGTATAGACTTGCCTGCCGTCGACTATGTGGTTAACTACGATGTACCAGATGTGCCAGAAAACTATGTACACCGAGTAGGACGAACTGGGCGTGGCGTTAACAAAGGATATGCCGTTACGATGTGTGCTTCTGAAGAGAAAGAGGCGTTGGCTGCTATCGAAGAGTATATTGGAGGAAAGATAGACGTGATAGAAATGTCATCGTCGGACAGAGAAGCAACCATCGACTTTAGTCAAGAAAAAAGCCTCGACTGGAAGAGTATGCTCACCGATGAGATAAGTAGCGGTTTGGATCGTGAAGAGAAAACAAGAAAGAAAGCTAAAAGTGCAAGACGAAAATGAGCGAGAGAAAAGGACGCATTCACTCTATGGAGAGTTTTGGTACGGTTGACGGACCAGGTATCAGATTTGTTGTTTTCATGCAAGGCTGTCCGATGCGATGTCTTTTTTGTCACAATCCAGATACGTGGGATCCACAAGCGCCTGTGCAGTATGAACTTACAACAAAAGAACTCGTTGATGAGGTGCTTCGATACAAAAATTTTATAAAGTCGGGTGGTGTTACAGTAACAGGTGGCGAGCCACTTGTGCAAGCCGATTTTGTACGCGAATTTTTTATGTTATGCAAAGCCGAAGGTCTGCACACCGCCATCGACACATCGGGCGTTATATTCTCTGATAAAGCAAAGAGTGTGTATGAAGTGGTCGACCTTGTTCTGCTCGACATAAAAACCACCGATCCACAATTGCATAAACGGCTAACAGGGCATGATATAGAGAATAACAGGCAAACACTTGAGTATCTGCAACAACAAGGTAAACCCGTTTGGATACGCCATGTAGTAACGCCCACCATCAACGACGACGATGAACATCTGCTTCATGTAGCAGAATATTTATCAAAATTCTCTGTAATAGAACAAGTAGAGATATTGCCATATCACACAATGGGCAAGTATAAATACGAAAATTTAGGCATCGATTATCCACTTGCCAATCTTGCTGATTTACCAATACAAACAACAAAACATGCCGTAGAGTTGATGCGCGAAAAACTCAAATGCAAAGTGTTGGCATAGTTAAGTATGATGATAATTTCGTCTTATGTAATGCAAGTGATGTCTTCAACAAAATATTAATATTTCTTATTTTGACAGATTTTTATTAATTTTGCACCGAATTCTTGTCGAAATCAACTAAAATCTGATGGAAAACGCAAAGATACTGTACGTCTCGCAGCAAATTATGCCTTATTTGCCAGAATGTGAAATGTCGCGCATAAGTCGCAATCTGCCAGAAGAGGTAATGCAGTACGGCAAAGAGATACGCACATTTATGCCACGTTTTGGTAAAGTAAATGAGCGTCGAAACCAATTGCATGAAGTAATCCGACTTTCGGGTATGAACATCATCATTGATGATACCGACCACCCGCTTCTGATAAAAGTGGCAAGCATACAAGCAGCGCGAATGCAAATATACTTCATCGATAATGATGACTTTTTTGATCGCAAAGCCACAATAGCAGACGATGAAGGCAACGAATTTGCCGACAATGATGAACGTGCCATATTTTTCGCTCGAGGTGTACTCGAAACGGCTCGCAAATTGCGTTGGGAGTCAGACCTCATTCACTTGCACGGCTGGTTCACCGCTTTTGTGCCAGTATTCACCAAGTATCTGATGAACGATGATCCACATTTTAATCATGCAAAGATTGTTGTGTCGGTTTACAACGACGATTTTGCTTCGAAATGGGATGGTGAGATAGTGAAGAAAATATACGTTGATGGTATCGACGAACAAGGTATTAGCAACATCAAAGTTTCGGATTATGTGTCGCTGATGAAAATGGTAATAGACCTTGCTGATGGTGTGGTTTATGGCAGCGAACAGATAAATCCAGAGCTCGACAAATATATCAAAGCATCGGGTAAGCCATTTTTGCCATATCACACAGAAGATAAGTTAGCAGAGGCTTGCAACGCATTCTATGATCAAATTTTGGGCTAAAAACAGATATTCAAAATGCAATTCAAAAGAATACTTCTGAAGCTTAGCGGCGAATCGCTTATGGGCAAACAGGGTTATGGTATCGACCCAGAGCGTCTTAATATGTACGCTGCACAGATAAAACAAATAGCCGATAAGGGCATACAAATAGGTATTGTTATCGGTGGCGGTAACATATTTCGTGGATTGAGTGGCGCATCGAAAGGTTTTGATCGGTATAAAGGCGACCAAATGGGAATGCTTGCTACTATTATCAATTCAATGGCACTTAGTTCAGCTCTTGAAAGCATCGGACAAAAGGCTCGGGTGTTAACAGCTATCAGAATGGAACCTGTTGGCGAGTTTTATTCAAAACCTAAAGCTATCGAAGCTCTTCAGAATGGTGAGGTTGTTATTATGTCTGGTGGCACTGGTAATCCATATTTTACTACCGACACTGGTTCATCGTTGCGTGGCATTGAAATAGAGGCCGATGTTATGCTGAAGGGTACTCGCGTTGATGGTATATATACTGCCGACCCTGAAAAAGACCCAACGGCAACTAAGTTTGATGAGATAACGTACGACGAGATTTACAACAAAGGATTGAAGGTGATGGACCTTACTGCAACAACTATGTGTAAGGAGAATAAATTGCCTATCATAGTGTTCAATATGGATAAAGAGGGAAATCTTGTAAAAGTAATGAACGGTGAAAAGATTGGCACTTACGTACACAATTAGCAAACAATTCGAATAAAAGCAATAATAAAAATGCTCACCATCAAAACAGATGGTGAGCATTTTTTGTTGTATTGATAAGATTCTTTATTCGCTCTTCAGCGATACTACTGGGTTTTGGTGTGCTATTTTTAGGCAGTTGAGTACCACCACGCCAAGCACTATAATAAGTACAATGACTGCGCCTCCGATGAAATAGAGTGGGTTGAGCGTGATTTTTTCGGCAAACTGTTCGAGCCACATGTCGACAACAAAGTATGCGCCCACGCATGCAAGAACGGCCATCAGGAGTCCGAATTTCATTATGTCGCTGGCAAAGGCGCTAAGTATGTTGCGTGTGGTGGCGCCGTTTATTTTGCGCACGGCTATCTCTTTCGAGCGGCGTAGCGACTCATCGCGGATGAAGCCAACCAAGCCAAGCAGTGCTATAAGTAGCGAGAAGGCAGCACCAATGGCCATTGTGTTGCGCATCTTCTTGCTGTCGGCGTAGGCCGATTGTATCGAGTCGGCAAAGGAGATGATGTCGATTTCTTTACCGTCGAGCACTTCATCAAGGGCGGCGCGCACTTTGGGTAGGTCGCCTGGCAAAACGCGGAATATTGTGTGAGGCATCCACGACGATTCGTCGCCTACTTTTCCGTAGAATAGCGCACTCGGGCGGCCATCGACGTTTTGCAAGTTGCCGATGAGGTAATGCTTGTACACGCCCGTAATGGTATACGGTGTTAAGCCCATTCCGCTCGCGCTTGCTATGGAATTGCTATGACCTGTGATGAGTATCTGTTTGCCCACAGCGCCATCGCTCCAGTCGACGAAGTCGGCCATTCGGGCTACAAAAACTTCATCTACAACCACTTCCGACGAGTCTTGTGGTGCGCGACCTGCAATAAACGGAATCTTCATCGTTTCGAAAAAGTTGTCCGACACGTCGTATTGGTCGGCAATGTTGAAGAGCTCCTTCTCGGGTGCTTCGGGCAGATAGATATTATCGCCGCTCGAACCACCAAAAGGCAGGTTGTAGGAAGTTGTCACATTCACCACTTCGGGCAGCGAACGTAGCTTCTCAACGGTGCGAATCTGAGCCTGATAGTCGCGGTCGAATCGGCTGAAATAGTAGAGATTTTCGTAGTCGTAGCCCGGATTGCTATGCATCACCATTTCGTATTGACGTCCGATAACTATCAGCATTATAGCTAAAAATACATTTATAAGTATCTGTATGCCAAGAAGTCCGAGTTTCCAGCGGCGAGAGTTTTCGGTGTAGTTTTTCAGTGCCACGTAAGTAGGTATGCGCTGATACAATTCGGCAGGAACGACGATAGATATTATCAGCACGAATGCTATTACGGCAGCTATAGCCACAGCACTTTGCGGCACAATGAGCGTTGAGAATGGCACGCCAAGCAGGTTCTCAATGATGCCACGACTTACAAATATTATCAGTCCCGCCAACGCCAATGCCAGCACAATGTGTATGAGCGACTCCTTCGTTAGCATGCCATAAATATGTCGGCTCTCGGCGCCGTAGCATTTGCGCACGCCAACCTCTTTGGAGCGTTTCACAAGCGACGAAATAACTATAAGTATGTAGTTGAGCAGCGAAATAATTATGAGCAATGCAGCCACTATCGATAGTGATATGATTTGAATTTTTACCTCAACATTCGATGTGTGCATCTTGCTGTATGGAGTAAGGAAATACCACAGCGAGAGACCGTTTTTCTCATATTCTATGATTGGCTGATGAGCCTCTTGCATCTTGCGAATGGCAGGTGTGAGGCTGTTTGGGTCGACGTTGGGCATTAGCTTCACGTAGCCTCTGTAGCGGTCGTTGCCCACCCAGTTGGTGGTACTCTCTTTGTTGTACGACGTCATCGATAGCAGAATGTCGTAGTCGAGACTACAGTTGTCGGGGAAGTCCTCGAATACGCCCTCGATGGTCATTTTCAGGTCGGGATAATCCTCGTTGAAAATCTGTTTGCCAAGCACATCGCGAATGTTGTCATCGGTCGATGGAAGAAGTTTTTCGGCAAACGAACGGCACACCATAACGCACAGCTCATCGTTGAGCGCCTTGCTGACTACGCCTGCCAAAATGGGCTGATTGAACACCTTGAAGAAACATGTGTCGGCGCACACGAGCGTGGCAGTGAGCTTGTTCTGCTTCTCGTCTACGTATGTATGACCGCTGAAAACGTATGTGGTGCGAGTGCCCACTTCAACGCCAGGCACTTCGTTCATGAAACCCACTGGCACAGCGCCACTTACCTGACCAAAGTCGTAGGTCTGCCCCTCTTGCGAATAGCCCGAGTTTATGCGGTAGACATTTTCGATGTCGGTGAAGAAATTGTCATAACTAAGTTCAAAGAAGACTTTGGCAATAAGCACAATGCCTATGGCTAAGCCCACGCCAAGTGACAGAACTTTGAGGATGATATTGTTTTTCATAATCACAGATTAATTATTTGACGATTTTACTATTTACAATTTGACAAATGAGTTAGCAGTTGCCGTGCCAGAAGTTGTAAGGTGTTGAGTTGTAGGTTTTTAGTTGTAAGTAATAAATTGTGAAAGTGTAAAGAAACTTTACATGCTTTACAGTAGAAGGGTTTACACATTTCTATTTTTTTCGCGCAGATAACGCGGATGAGACGGCTAAAAGGGGCTCTGCTGCCGCAAATTTTTGGTAACTTCGCAAGGAATGCAATGTCTATGGAGAATAATTTGCGAGATAAAGGGATTTCGTCAACAGTGTTGACAAAATCTGTGATGCAAGATTTGCGGCAGATTATTGAGCAGTCGCGCCGTAAAGTAGCCTCAACTGTCAATAGCGAACTTACGTTGATGTATTGGCATATTGGCGGACGAATTAATCGTGAAGTGCTTGGAAATGAGCGCGCTGAATATGGTAAGCAAATTGTCGCAGCACTGTCGCGACAATTGCAAGCAGAGTATGGCTCGAAAGGTTTTGATGAGAAAAATATTCGCCGAATGATGCAATTTGCTCGTATGTTTCCTGACGAACAAATTGTCGCGCCACTGGTGCGACAATTGTCATGGTCTCATTTTGTGGAAGTTATGCCATTGAATAATGACCTACAGCGAGAGTTTTATATTACAATGGCAGCGTCAGAAAGGTGGTCAAAGCGTCAACTTCGCAAAGAAATTGATGGAATGCTCTACGAACGTACAGCAATTAGCAGCAAACCCGACGAACTGATAAAACAAGAACTTTCGCAATTGCGAGACGACAATATTCTCTCGCCCGACCTTGTGTTCAAAAGCCCATATTTTCTGGAGTTTACAGGACTTACGGGTATGTATAGTGAACGTTCGCTTGAGGATAGTTTGGTTGCACATCTTGAACAATTCATTCTCGAACTTGGCAATGGCTTCACCTTTGTGGCTCGGCAGAAGCGCATAATCATCGATGGTGAAGATTTCTATCTCGACCTCTTGTTCTATCACCGCCGTTTGCATCGTCTCATTGCTATCGACCTAAAACTTGGACGTTTCAAGGCGCAATACAAAGGACAGATGGAGCTGTATCTGCGTTGGCTCGAGAAATACGAGAAAGAGCCCGATGAGGAGACGCCGCTTGGATTGCTACTCTGTACCGAAGGTGGCGACGAGCAGATAGAACTACTACAACTTGACAAGGCAGGCATCAAAGTGGCGCAATACATGACCGAACTGCCTTCTAAGGAGTTGCTACAACGCCAATTGCAAAAGAGCCTATCAGACGCCAAAGCCCGACTGGAGAATTTGGAAGAGGAAGAATAGCGTTAATATCGCCATGCCATAACAATTCCGCACCCGCAAATTTTTGGTAACTTCGCAAAGTGTATTCCTATTTTGGGTGTACTATTAGAAATATAAACGACTAAAAACTATTACATATAAGCAAGTAAGATTTATATAACATATTAATAATAAGGCATTAGCTATTTATTCACGTTCAAAATAAGCCTCGGAAACTCGTTTTGAAAGTCGGGTAAACTAATGTTCAGGTAAGCCTTGAAGCAAACAAATGCATGTTGCTGATGCTCGCACCGTATGGTGTGGGCTCTTCTGGCATTTGTGGGGTTTCGCTCCGAGGCTTTCCCTGAACGTGATAGAAAGGTTCACACCTTTTTTATATCCCGACGGGAAGTGGTTGGTAGCCAGTGCGTAAACCACCTCCCGATGACACCACAGCAACAACAAACTGCTGCCGCTGAGTTTGCCGCATTTTGGGCAGACAAAGGCGACGAGAAGCAGGAGACGCAACGCTTTTGGATTCAGTTGCTTAGCGAAGTTTTAGGCATTGAGAATCCTACAAAATACATCGAGTTCGAGAAACGCGTAAAACTCTCGCACACTTCCTTTATCGATGCGTATCTTCCTGATACCAAAACGCTTATCGAGCAGAAAGGCGCAAAAATCGACCTCCATAAAAAATACGCGCAGAGCGACGGCGAGGAGCTTACCCCCTACGAACAAGCTAAACGCTACGTG
>JBGUYH010000011.1:0-21234 GCA_045118595.1 Bacteroidales bacterium
TACAATCGAATAACTATATGTATGAAGTTTTGACGATAATCATCTATGTTATAATTAATTGTACATAAGTATTCGTTGTTGTCGTTACTTATTTCAATAGAAAATTTCTCTTCAATAGAACTCCAGCTCAAATTTCGCTCATGCTCTATAGTTTCAAACACACTATATAATGACAGGAAATCAGAATAATGAAATTCTATCGACTCGCAAAAATTCAATCCATTTGATAAAATGGATACGTTTGAATAGACCCATTCTTCTTTTGTTGGATATAATGGATTGATTGTCAATGTGATATTGCCGTCAGATATGCGTACATTCATATTCTTGGTATTATGGTTATTTTATCCAAGCCGTTTGGCGTAGGCTGTGCCTACGTCCTTTGTAGTAGCAACCTACCTTGTATTGAATTGGTTGTGTTGCTTATTTGGTTACTCATAGCTTTTTATTTATGCTATTTGCTTTTGTAAAATGCATACACACAAACTAACATTAGTAAAATAGAGCATAGTAAAACCATATTAATACTGACTTTTAGAAAATCTATCGCAGATTCTATTTCGTATCTATAAAAATCCACTTTCTCGTTATAATCAAACACTCCTATACGATAATAATATATATCCAACACATTGACTTTTGCAAAAGTCCAATATACCAATATGAATATTGATAATAATATCAACGACAACAGTAAGAGTCTAATAACGAAATGAGACTTATTCATTTTATGTTTCTTTTAGTATTTATTCCTTTTCCCCTTCCGTTGAGCATAGGCTGTGCCTACGTCCATTGTGGTAGCAGGTCTTCCGCTTTGCAAGGTAATAGTTATAAAGCTTTTTATTTGCATAAATACATATAATATGCATGCACCCGGGATAAAATAAAAAGCCCCAAGAGCGCGAACTCTCGGGGCTTTACATTTGTTTATAAATATGAAACTTAGAAAAGCTTCTTTACTTGCTCGTAAACGTTTTGAGCGGTGAAGCCGAGTTTCTCGTCAAGCACTTTGTATGGTGCTGAGAAACCAAAGCTCTCCAAGCCCCAAACGCTGCCTTCCGATTCAGGAACTAAGCCCTGAAGGTTAACTGGCAGACCGGCTGTGAGACCAAATTTCTTGACGCCTGCTGGCAAGATAGATTTCTGATACTCTTTGCTTTGGCTGCGGAATAGGCCTTCAGATGGTACGCTTACAATACGTACTTTCTTGCCATCTTTACGGATGAGTTCGGCACCAGCAACGAGTGTAGAAACCTCTGAACCCGAAGCTACGAGAATAACATCAGGATTTTCGTCAGAACCAGCTACGATGTAAGCACCTTTGGCTGCATCGGCGTAGTTGTTGCCTTCTGGAAGGTTTGTGATATTCTGACGCGAGAAGATGAGAGCTGTAGGAGTGTCGGTGTTCTCCATAGCGAGCTTCCAAGCCTCGGTTGTCTCTTTTGCATCGGCAGGACGAAGTACCAATGTTGAGTTTTTGCCGTGATGGTTTTTGAGTTTCTCCATCAAACGGATTTGTGCCTCTTGCTCAACAGGCTCGTGGGTTGGACCGTCTTCGCCTACGCGGAATGCATCGTGTGTCCAGATGAACTTAACTGGCAATTCCATGAGAGCTGCCATACGAACAGCTGGCTTCATATAGTCGGAGAATACGAAGAATGTGCCGCAAGCTGGGATAACACCGCCGTGCAATGCCATACCTATACAGCAGCAAGCCATAGTAAGTTCGGCAACACCAGCCTGGAAGAATGCACCACTGAAGTCGCCTGCAGTGAGGGCTTTGGTCTTCTTCAAGAAGCCGTCGGTCTTATCTGAGTTAGAAAGGTCGGCCGAAGCGCAAATCATGTTAGGAACTTGCTCAGCCAAAACGCCTAAGCATGCAGCCGATGCTGAACGTGTAGCGTCGTTGTCTTTCTGTACGCACTTGCTCCAATCGATTTTAGGAGCTTTGCCGCTGAACCAATCAGCTTGTGCAGCTGACTTTTCAGGATTTGCCTTTGCCCAAGCGTCTTCTTCTGCATGACGTGCAGCAGCTATCTTAGCGAGCTCTTCAGCGCGTTTAGCGTAGAGTTCTTTTACTTCTGGGAAAATTACGAATGGGTTCTCAGGGTCGCCACCGAGGTTTTTGATGGTGTTTTTGTATGCATCGCCACCAAGAGGAGCACCGTGAGTTTTGCAGTTGCGCTCGTATGAAGAACCATCTTCTTTCAAAGCGCCTTTACCCATAATACACTTACCGATGATGAGTGCAGGCTTGCCCTTTACAGCTTTAGCTTTGTCGAGGGCTTTGCGGATTTGGTCGGCATCGTTACCATTGATTTCTTGAACGTCCCAACCCAATGCGCGATATTTAGCGGCAGTGTCTTCGGTCATAACCTCTTTAGTCTCGGTAGAGAGCTGAATGTCGTTCGAGTCGTAGAACATGATGAGGTTGTCGAGGCCGAGAGTTGCAGCAATACGTGCACCACCTTGAGAAATCTCTTCCTGAACGCCACCGTCAGATATGTATGCGTAGATAGTCTCTTTTTCGAAAGTAGGGTTGCCAGTGTGAGCTGCGAGGAATTTAGCAGCAATAGCAGCACCAACAGCAAATACATGACCTTGACCGAGAGGACCAGAGGTGTTCTCGATACCACGAGCTATCTCAAACTCTGGGTGACCAGTTGTAGGCGAACCCCACTGACGCAATTGAGCGCACTCTTCGAGAGTGAACTTACCTGCAAGAGCAAGTTGAGCGTAGAGCATAGGTGCCATGTGACCTGGATCGAGGAAGAAACGGTCGCGACCAACCCATGAAGGATTTTTAGGATCGTATTGCAGATACTCAGAATAGAGCACATTGATGAAGTCGGCACCACCCATAGCTCCGCCAGGGTGACCGCTCTTTGCTTTTTCTACCATCGACGCTGCCAATATACGAATATTGTTAGCGGCTAACTGAGTTACATTTTTTGCCATGATATTGCTTGTATGTTTTTGTGTTTATATTTTCTTTCTTTTGTTTTCTATCTTAGAATTGCATCATTTTTTCAACACGACGTTGATGACGACCGCCTTCAAATTCTGTAGCGAGGAATACTTGTGCTAATGTCCAACAGAATTCTTCTTTCAAAAAGCGTGCAGGCATTACACATACGTTTGCATCGTTGTGCTGACGAGCAAGGCGTGTTATCTCTTCGTTCCAACAATAAGCAGAGCGTACACCATTGTGTTTGTTGAGTGTCATGTTTATACCGTTGCCACTTCCGCAGAATGCTATTGCACGAACTATTTCGCCTTTGCTGATGGCTGATGCCAATGGGTGTGCATAGTCAGCGTAGTCACAACTTGCTTCTGAATGTGTGCCAAAGTCTACTATTTCGTAGCCAGCATCTTGTAGGCGTTTTTTGATTGCCTCTTTCATTACAAAACCAGCATGATCGCTGGCCATTCCTATTACATTGCTATCCATTACCTAATGTGTGTGATTTTGTGTTTTCAGTCGAGTAACAGATTTCTCGATTTTTTCGACCACGAAATTAACATTTATTTTCTGAATGGAGGTGGATTATTACATGCAAATAGGTGTAAATTAATATTAACTTATTGTGTTAAAATTAATCTACACCTTTGATAATGAGTGTGTTATATTTCTTTTTACTCTTTTGTATGTAACGAGTGACAAAACATTGGCTACTGTCTTGATATATGTGCACCGAGTGCTGTTAGGCGTTGGTCGATGTATTGGTAGCCGCGGTCTATTTGTTCTATGTTGTGAATGGTGCTTGTTCCTTTTGCAGATAGGGCTGCAATGAGCAATGCAACACCAGCTCTGATGTCGGGTGATGTCATTGTTGTGCCACGTAGTTGTGCTTCCCTGTCTAAGCCAATTACAGTAGCGCGGTGCGGATCGCATAATATAATCTTAGCACCCATGTCAATCAATTTATCGACGAAGAATAATCGACTTTCGAACATTTTTTGATGTATCAAGACACTACCTTTGGCTTGTGTTGCAACAACGAGAAATACACTTAAAAGGTCGGGTGTTAGACCAGGCCATGGTGCATCGGCTATTGTCATTATCGAACCATCGATGAAGGAGTCGATTTTGTAGTGTTGTTGAGCAGGTATGTGTATATCGTCACCAATGCGTTCTATTTGAATACCCATGCGTTCGAATGCCAATGGTATGATGCCTAAGTGTTCGATGCCTGCATTTTTTATTGTTATATCCCCCCCAGTCATAGCTGCCATGCCAATGAATGATCCTACTTCAATCATATCAGGCAGAATACGATGTTTACATCCGCCGAGTGAATCGACACCAGTTATGGTTAATAGGTTAGAGCCTATGCCTTGTATTTTAGCTCCCATTGACACAAGCATACGACAGAGTTGTTGTACGTATGGTTCGCATGCGGCATTGTAAATGGTGGTGGTGCCAGGAGTCATTACAGCTGCCATAAGTGTGTTGGCAGTGCCGGTTACAGATGCTTCATCGAGTAGCATGTATGTGCCTTTCATTTGGTCGGCTTCAACGGTGTAGAATACGTCGTCGGAGTCGAAATTGAAACGAGCACCAAGTTTTTGGAATCCGTAGAAGTGTGTATCGAGGCGTCGACGACCAATTTTGTCACCACCAGGTTTTGGAAAATATGCTTTTCCGAATCGGGCTAATAATGGACCCATTATCATTATTGAACCGCGCAGTGCTGATGCTCGACGTTTGAAATCGTCGGTTTGCATATATGTGAGGTCAACACGATCAGCTTTGAATTTGCAGGTATGTCGGTCGATTCGGTCGACACTTACGCCCATATGTGCAAGTAAGTCGATAAGGTTGTTGACATCGAGAATGTCGGGTATGTTCTCTACCAAAACTTCTTCTGATGTCATAAGTGTAGCGCACAATATTTGTAGTGCTTCGTTTTTTGCTCCTTGTGGGACAATGTCGCCTTTGAGCGGTTGTCCGCCCTCAATGATAAAGGTACTCATGAAAGAAGATATGTATTAGTAGCGGTTGCGATTTTGGCGTTTGCCGTTGTTTTTATTGTTTTTATTCTTTTTGTTTTGCTGCTGACGTTTGAAGTTGTTGCGCTGGTTTTGTTGCATCATGGTGTCGCGATTGTAGGCAGATGTTTTAAGCCCATCTTCTTCTGTTATGTCGATGCGTCCACCCGATAATATTCTAATGTCGTTGAAGAGTCGCTCGTCGGTAGCAAAGTCTTTGTTCCATGCTAAAAGTGAGTTTTTCATATAGTTGGCTATGTCGACAATGAGGTCTTTTTTATAGGCTATGTCTTCTGTTTTTACAGCGGCCTCAATCATGTCTTCAACTATGTGTCCATAGTGTTTTAGCCTAATTCGTTGCATTGGATAGGGAACAATGGTTGGTTTGCTATCGAGTTTTTGTGGCTCGGGCATTGGGTATGGTGAGTCGACGTCGAGTTTGAACTCTGAGATAATAAATAGTTGGTCCCAAAGTTTGTGCTTAAAGTCGGGTGCATCTTTCATTTGCGGGAACATGTTGGCCATTATGCTCACAATGGTACGTGCACAACGATTGCGTTCGTCGCGATTTTGAATGCTCATAGCATGCAGTATCATGTCTTGTACGGTGCGTCCGTACTCTGGCATGACTAATTTTTGGCGATTTGAGTTATAAACCGATTTGATGTCTCTTTTCATCTGTAAAAATAATGTCTCTACTATGTCAGTGTGTGTCTTAGCCTAAAAAGTCTTTAAGCAGTTTGCATCTGCCATTTTGTCTGAGTTTGCGTATGGCTTTTTCTTTTATTTGTCGCACACGTTCGCGAGTTAGACCAAATTTATCACCAATTTCTTCAAGTGTTAGTTCCTGACATCCTATGCCGAAAAAGTATTTCAAGATGTCACTTTCGCGTGTTGATAATGTTGCAAGTGTGCGGTCTATTTCGAGGGATAACGATTCGCTTATAAGTGAGCGGTCGGCGTTAGGAGAGTCGGTGTTGACGAGTACGTCTAATAGGCTATTCTCTTCACCTTCTGCAAAAGGTGCATCAACAGATACATGCCTGCCTGAAACGCGTAGCGTGTCGGCTACTTTCTCTACAGGTAGTTCAAGCTTTTCTGCTAACTCTTCTGATGATGGGCGACGTTGATTTTCTTGTTCAAACTTAGAAAATGCTTTGTTTATTTTATTGAGCGAACCTACTTGGTTGAGTGGTAATCTGACAATGCGCGATTGTTCGGCTAAAGCTTGTAAAATGGATTGGCGAATCCACCATACGGCATAACTGATGAACTTAAATCCGCGTGTTTCATCAAATTTTTCAGCTGCTTTTATTAGTCCTAAGTTGCCTTCGTTGATAAGATCTGGCAAACTTAATCCTTGGTTTTGATATTGCTTTGCTACTGAGACAACAAAACGTAAATTGGCCTTTGTTAGACGTTCGAGAGCTGCACGATCGCCTTGGCGAATACGCTGAGCTAATTCGACTTCTTCGTCAACTGTGACGAGTTCTTCATGACCTATTTCTTGTAGATATTTATCAAGTGATGCACTTTCGCGATTGGTAATGGATTTGGTGATTTTTAATTGTCTCATAATTACTGATTGTTTTTCAGAGTTATGCACTACTAACGTCATATTCTGACGTTACTAACGATGCTGCTGATGTGCATCATGCTTTAAACGCGGGCGAATTTAGTGTTTTTTTGTATAAAATCCAAATGTAACAGAGTGATTATTTATATGTTATGTTCAAAAAAAGAGCCGTTGCCTATATTTAGCAGCGGCTCTTATCTTTGAGGCTATTATGTGTGGTTTATTCTTCCAAATTTATGGCGTAGTATTCAACTTTGCCGTTAGGGTATATACCCGATATGAATAATCCTTCGCTTGCTGTGGCCACTATTTGTTGGAAGTCGGCAGCAGATGATACTGGTAATCTGTTGGCTTTTACTATTATAAAGCCTTCGCGAACGCCACTTTGCTTTAGCTTGCCGTCTGATAATTTGGTTATCTTGAGACCATTGCGAATGCGTAGTTTTTGCATGTCTTCGTTCGATATTTGTTCGAGCGTAGCTCCAAGTGTCTTTTGATTTTCGTCAAGTTTGACAATGCCTGTTGTTCCTCTTATGTTACGTAGGGTGACTACAAATTGCTTGGTTGAACCATTGCGTACAACTTCAAGTTTTACGCTTTCGCCAGGTCGTTTGGTGCCTATTTTTTCTTGCAATGCCGGGACTGTGTTAACATTTTCACCATCAACGCTGATGATAACATCGCCTTCTTGAATACCTGCCTCTTTAGCTGCACCTCCGTCTGATACTTGTGCTACAAATACACCTTTGACATTGGCTAAATTGTATTTTTTCTGTATCTGAGGTGTTACATCGGTTATTGAAACGCCCAATAATGCACGTTGAACTTCGCCATATTGTTTGAGGTCTTGCACTACTTTCTGTGCAATGGTAGCTGGCACTGCAAACGAATAGCCACTATAGCTGCCTGTTGTTGATGCTATGGCTGTGTTGATGCCAATAAGTTCGCCACGTGTACTAACCAATGCTCCACCACTATTTCCAGGGTTGACGGCAGCGTCGGTTTGTATGAACGACTCAATGCCCATATTTTGTGAGCCTGAACTCATTATGCCTATGCTTCTTGACTTTGCACTAACAATGCCTGCAGTGACGGTACTCGTTAGGTTGAACGGATTGCCTATGGCTAATACCCATTCGCCAACTTTTATTGCATCAGAATTGCCAAATTGTAGGAAGTGTAGTCCAGTAGCATCCACTTTAAGTAGTGCTATGTCGGTTGTTGGGTCGGTTCCTATGAGTTGTGCTTCATAGGTGGTGCGGTCGTTGAGTGTTACTTCAATCTTGTCGGCCGACTCAATTACATGGTTGTTGGTAACAATGTATCCGTCGTCGCTGATTATAACTCCAGAACCTGCACCAACAACGTTTAGGTCGTTGTCGTCGTCAGATTGTTGCTGTTGCTGCTGACGTTGTTGTTGACGTGGTCCGAAGAAAAATTGGAAGAATGGGTCGTCGAACTGATTGCCATAGCTATAGCTTTGTTGTCTTTGTTCTTTAAAAATCTTTACGTGAACAACAGCATTAACACTCATTTCGGCAGCCTCGGTGAAGTTGGTAGGTGCATACGTTTGTGATGCATATTTACCTATATTTTGTTCGAATGGGGCTGCTTGATATGTTTGTGATGAGGTAGGTTGTGTTGTAACCTGATAGCGTGAATATAGATAAGCTCCGAAAGCCGTGCATCCCATCGATGCAACCACTGCCAATGCGTATTTTTTTAATTCCATAATGATACTATTTTTTAGTTTCACAATGCAAATGTGCATTTGTCAAATGATGTGCCAAAATGTTTTCAACCAAGTGTGCCGTAAATTAAAAAATGGTATCAGAGTGTGCTTCTGATACCATTTTTGATAAATATAATACGTTGGTTTATCTATTCTATATGTTTGTTTAGAGTTGATAGGTAATAGCTACTCATTTGTCTATTGTGCCATTTTGACAACCTTTGTGTCAGACCACTGATCTGCCAATCTGTTTCCTGTTAGTAAAAATAGGTATAGATCGTAAAGATTGATAATGGGTATGAGTGAAACTATGTTACGAACAAACACTTGTCGTATTTTGGGTGTTGATATGTTATTATCATCAGTTGTTGTGACTACTTTGAGTCTATAAACCGATTTGCCAATGCTCATTCGACTGCCAATGGGTAATACATCGCGAAATAGGAAATAGAGCAACGCTACCAATCTGCCAAATACAGGGAATATGGCTATTGTGATGCAGACAATCATATCGACCACAAACGATATTTCTCTCTCGAGCCATTGCGGTGTAATTAAGTGGTTGAATATGATTGTTAGCTTGTTGCGCATTATTTGTTATTTCTTGCGGAATACAATGTTGATAGGTACACCAGTGAAATCCCAATTTTCGCGTATACGTTTTTCAATATAGCGACGATATGGGTCTTTTATGTATTGTGGCAAGTTACAGAAGAATGCAAACGTAGGCGTTGTACTTGGTAATTGTGTTACGTATTTTATCTTCACCTCTTTGCCTTTGTACATTGGCGGTGGGTAATTCTCTACGTATGGCAACAATACTTCGTTGAGCATCGATGTTGGTACTTTGCGTTTCATGTTTTCATAAACATGTACAGCCTCTTCTATGGCTTGATGTATACGTTGTTTATTGGGTACGCTTGTAAATACAATTTTGAAATCGCTATATGTAGCTAATTCTCGATGTATGAAATCTTCCCAAAGTTTGGTTGTCTTTGAATCTTTCTGTACAAGATCCCATTTGTTGACAAGTACTACAATGCCTTTGTTGTTGCGCTCTATGAGGTTGAATATCTTTTTATCTTGTGCTTCAAAACCACGGCTTGCATCGAGCATTAGTATGCATACATCGGAATTCTCAATAGCTCGAATTGCACGCATTGTAGAGTAGAATTCTACATCTTCTTTTACACTTGCTTTTTTGCGTAGTCCAGCAGTATCTACAATGTAGAAGTCGTAGCCGAATTTGTTGTAGCGAGTGTATATTGAGTCGCGTGTGGTGCCAGCTATGTCGGTAACAATGTTGCGGTCTATACCTAATAGTGCATTGGTAAGCGATGATTTTCCTGCATTTGGTCGACCAACAATGGTAAACTTAGGCAGTGTGTCGTCGATGTCGCTTTTAACGTCATCAGGGAGCATCGATAGCACTTTGTCCAATAAGTCGCCAGTGCCACTGCCACTCATTGCTGAGATGGGGTATATGTCGTGCAAGCCCATGCGGTGGAATTCTGGTACATCGTAAAGGTCGGTACCATTATCGGCTTTATTAGCAACGACTAAAACAGGTTTGCGTGAACGACGCAATAAGTCGGCAACAGTTTCATCGTAGCCTGTGATGCCAGCTGTTACATCGACAACAAATAGTATGAGTGCGGCTTCGTCGATAGCAAGGCGTACTTGTTTGCGTATTTCGTCTTCGAACGAATCTTCGTCATCATCGGCATAACCGCCAGTGTCGATTATAGAGAACTCTTTGCCGTTCCAAAATACTTTACCGTATTGGCGGTCACGAGTTACGCCTGATGCCTCATCAACAATGGCTTGGCGTGTTTGTGTTAGTCGGTTGAATAGGGTCGACTTGCCTACGTTAGGCCGTCCGACAATGGCAACTATATTTCCCATGGTGTGTTACCTTTTTTTATAACGATTTGCTTTACAGTTTTTATCGGCTGCAAAGATATGAATATTAATGACGAATGACAAACGCTGAATTACTAATTGTGAGTTCCATAACAATGAATGTTGAAATAGGTAGCACTAATTGTAAATGGGTGTAACAAATCAGTGTTGATATGAGTAGAAAGTGTTTGTATTTTTTGTAACAAACTTAAAATTGATAAATTTATGGATTTTATTACTGCCGTTAAAACGTGTTTTTCAAAGTTTCTGACATTAGAGGGTCGAGCACGTCGTTCTGAATATTGGTGGTTCTCATTGGCTTGTGCTATAGCTTGTATTATACCATGTGTGGGATGGATTTTTGCTTTAGTTGCTATTATTCCTCATATCTCTGTTGCTATACGTCGTTTGCACGATGTTGGTAGATCGGGTGCTTGGCTTTTATTAGTTATAATACCTTTTGGAGGATTCGTTTTACTCTATTTTTATTTGCTTGACAGTGAACCTGGTGCAAATGAATATGGTGAATGTCCGAAATAGTTGAATTTGTATATAGATGAAAAAAACGGACTGCTTGGTAATATGGTCAAGCAGTCCGTTTTCTTATTTTTTATAAAGTTGTTTCTTTTCTATGTATTGCATCACAGGAATTGGTGTGAAGTGAGCAATGTTATGTTCTTCGCTTATCCATTGTCGAAGCATTGTTGATGATATGTCTATTTGTGGTGCATTGGTTAGTTCGATGCGACTATTGGGTATGTCGGTGTATGTGCTGTTAGGGCGAGGGTATACCAATATGCGATGCTGTAGCACATCGGTTGCTCTGTACCAACGTGTTAAGCCATTAACATTGTCACCTCCCATAATGATTGCAAATTCGTAAGTAGGATGTAGTTTCTGCAATTTATCGAGTGTATTGGCAGTATACGAAGGAATAGGCATTGACAATTCAACATCGCATACTTTAAGATTGGGCGACCCCTCAACAGCCAGACGTACCATTTCAACACGATCTGCTGCTGGTGCTAACGTCTTGTCGGCTTTGAATGGATTTTGCGGACTTACTACGAACCATACTTCATCAATGCCACCGAAATTTGCCATCCATTGTGCTAACATTAGATGACCATTGTGTATGGGGTTGAACGAACCAAAAAATAGACCTATAACCATTGGTTTTAATTGCGAATGATTAATGAGAATAGTTATTTTTCAAGTTCTAAAAATTTTCTCACAACATTCTCAATGTCGACTTTTGCTTGTTCTAAATTGTCGTTTATAACAATGCGGTCGAATTGTGTTGCATACGACAACTCTTTTGTAGCTTTAGCCAAACGTTGCTCTATTTTTTCTGCGCTATCGGTTCCTCTTCCTATTAGTCGTTGGCGTAGTGCATCGACAGATGGTGGCTGAATAAAGATGCTTAGTGCTTGGTCTGCATATATCTTTTTAATGTTTAATCCACCAATTACATCAACATCGAAAACAATGGTTTTACCTTCGTTCCATATGCGTTGAACTTCGCTGCGCAAAGTGCCATATAAGCTACCACCATACACCTCTTCATACTCAACAAATTCATTGTTTGCTATTTTCTGTCTGAAGTCGGCTTCGGTTAGAAAGTAATATTCCACTCCGTTTTGCTCGTTGCCTCTTGGTGCTCTGCTTGTGGCTGAAATAGAGAATCCGAGTGGTAATCCAATGCTCATCAAATGCCCAATGAGTGTGCTTTTGCCTGAACCCGATGGTGCTGAAAATATAAGTATCTTACCCATGTGTGACTTGAAAACATTAAAGTACGTTCAGTATCTGTTCTTTTATCTTTTCAAGCTCATCTTTCATCTTTATAACGAGCTTTTGCATGTTGGCTTCGTTAGCTTTTGAGCCAAGTGTGTTAATCTCTCTACCAATTTCTTGTGCAATGAACCCCAATTTTTTACCTGGTTGCTCTTCTGTTTCGAGGGTTTCGATGAAATATTTAAGGTGATTTTTTAGTCGAACTTTTTCTTCGTTGATGTCGAGTTTTTCAATGTAGAAGATGAGTTCTTGTTCCAATCTATTTTCGTCGATGTTGCTTTTGCCTACTAATTCATCGAGTTGGCTCTGTATGCGACCACGGATTTTTTCAATTCGGGCTTGTTCATATTGTGGCACTTCAAGTGAGTACTCTTCAATGAGCGATATGCGTTTACGTAAGTCGGCTTCAAGTGCACGACCTTCTTGTGTACGGAAGGCTACTATGTTATCAATGGCTTGTGCTATACTTGCACTCACTTGTTTCCATTCCTCTTCATTGAGTTGTTGTTGTTCTACCTTAATGGTATCGGGCAGTGGCATGATAATACGCAAAAAGTCGGTACGATCTGATTGACCCATCGAATCGGCTATGTCCTTGAGTTGAGCGTAGTAGGCTTCGATTACAGGACGATTTATTTGCGCCATTTTGTCACCTGCTTGACTTTCGATGAAAATGGTAAGATCTACTTTACCACGGAATAGTTTCGATGCTATGTCAGAGCGCACTTCAAGCTCTTTTTCGCGGTAGAGATTTGGGAAACGTGTGTTGAGGTCGAGTTGTTTGCTGTTGAGCGATTTAATTTCAATAGTAACTTTCTTATTTGGCAATTCACAAATGGCTTTGCCATAGCCTGTCATAGATAGTATCATTGTTTTCTCTTCAAATAATTAAATAATACATTGGCGCAAAAATACTAATTTTTAATTGCGAATGGCTAAAAAGCTTATCTAAGTTTCGGGTGTTGCTTGTGTAATTGCAAATGGTATTATAATCGTTGAAATTATGGGTTGGATTGTTGTTGTATGTGACAATTTTATATGTTTTTGTAATTTTGAATTGAAAAAATGTTTGGGTGCTTCGTTTGTGCCGAACATATTAGATGTGTTTTTATGGATAAGACAATTCTGCTCGACATTTGTCGGACTAAAATGCCATACGGAAGATACAAGGGATACATATTGTGCGATTTGCCAGAACCTTACTTGGTGTGGTATCACGAACATGGGTTTCCTAATGGTCGGCTTGGTATGTTGCTCGGAACACTCTATGAGATAAAGCTCAATGGTCTTGAATATTTGCTCAAGCCCATCAGAAACGGAAAGGTGAGTGGTTGAATAACTTCAGAGTGCCCAAATCAGTATTAGTGTTATATATTCTCAAATTACACATTAGATGGGCCTATATCAGTTTTTGCAAGACAATATCTTCTCGCGTAACATCGAACCTATGAGTGTGGCTTTTATCGATGTGGAGGTTAACGAGAAGGGTAAGGTGTGCGATTATGGCGCTATTGCTGGTCCTAACAATGAATTGCATACAGCTCAAAGTGCCGATTTCGATCGTTTTGTTAGTAGTGCTGAATATCTCTGTGGTCACAATATTATTCATCACGATTTACAATACTTACCCAAATTGCAACGTCGAAAAGCTATCGACACACTCTATCTCTCGCCACTTTTGTTCCCCAAACGACCATATCATAAGTTGCTGAAAGATGATAAGTTGCAAGTTGATGAGTTCAATAATCCGCTCAACGATTGCATCAAAGCTCGAGAATTGTTCTTCGACGAACTGAATGCATTTGCTGCGCTCGACGATGATTTGAAGCATATTTATGCGGCACTATTGTCTGATGTCGATGAGTTTAGGTTTTTCTTTGAATATGTTGGTTTTCAGTCGAATAGTTATGATGTGGTGGCGGGCATCAGACAACGCTTTGGCAATAGTATCTGTAAGCATAGTCCGATAGATGAAATGACAAAGCGTTACCCAGTGGAGTTGGCCTACACGCTTGCTCTCATCTCCACTGCCGATGCGCTTTCGATAACGCCTCCCTGGTTGCTTCACAACTATCCGCATATCGAAAATGTGCTTCGTGCTCTTTGCAATACGCCATGCCACGATGCTGAATGTTGGTATTGCGCCAATCGGTTGAACATACATAAGAGTTTGCTCAAAATATTTGGTTTCGGCGAGTTCCGTACGTTTGATGGTGAGCCTATGCAAGAGAATGCCGTGCAAGCTGCTGTTGATGGTCGTTCGCTTCTGACCATTTTCCCAACTGGTGGCGGCAAGTCGCTTACGTTTCAATTGCCAGCACTTATGGCAGGCGAAGCTATGCACGGACTGACGGTGGTTATTTCGCCGTTGCAGTCGCTCATGAAAGACCAAGTGGATAACCTCGAAGAACGTGGCATAGCAGGAGCTGTTACTATCAACGGACAACTCGACCCCGTGAGTCGTGCCAACGCTTTTGAACAGGTGTCGAGTGGTAAAGCGTCGATGCTCTATATCTCGCCAGAAATGTTGCGTTCAAAGACCATTGAGAGGCTGCTGCTAAAGCGCAATGTGGTGCGTTTTGTTATCGATGAGGCTCACTGTTTTTCTTCGTGGGGACACGATTTTAGGGTCGACTATCTATACATTGGCGAGTTCATTCGTAGGTTGCAAGATAAGAAGAGTGCGCAACAACCCATTCCCGTGTCGTGTTTCACTGCTACGGCCAAGCAGAAGGTTATAACCGACATTTGTGACTATTTCGATCGCAAGTTGGGACTCAAGTTGGACATATTTGCATCGTCGTCGGTGAGGAAGAATTTGCACTATTCTGTTATCTATGCCGAAACCGAAGATGATAAATACAACACGCTGCGAGGGTTGCTCATGGCTAATAATTGTCCGGCAATTGTATACGTATCGCGTACTCGACGCACCGTTGAATTGGCTCAAAAACTAAGCAAAGATGGTATTAACGCATTGCCTTTCAATGGCAAGATGGAGTCGACGGATAAGATAGCTAATCAGAATGCTTTCATAGCCAACGAGGTGCAAGTTATGGTAGCTACATCGGCCTTTGGCATGGGTGTAGATAAGAAAGATGTGGGCTTGGTGGTGCATTTCGATATTTCCGATTCGCTCGAAAACTATGTACAAGAGGCGGGTAGGGCAGGCCGCGACCCTCGCACCGACGCTAAGTGCTATGTGCTCTATAGCGACCACGACCTCGATAAACATTTCATCTTGCTCAACCAAACCAAAGTGAGCCAAAGCGACATACAGCAAGTGTGGAAAGCCGTGAAGGATTTTACTCGTCAGCGTAAACGTGTGTGTTGTTCGGCGCTCGAAATAGCTCGTCAGGCTGGTTGGGACGATACGGTTTCCGACATTGAAATGCGTGTGCGCACGGCTATCGCTGCACTCGAAGAGGCGGGCTATGTGAGCCGAGGCAACAACGTGCCGCATGTGTTTGCCACGGGCATTATGGTTCGTAATATGGACGAGGCTCGTCAGCGTATCACACGGTCGGCTCTGTTTGCCAACGATGGAGAGCGCGAGACGGCTGTTAGAATCATTCGTTCACTCATATCGCAGAAAAATACCTATCAGACCCAAAACGAAGATGCCGAATCGCGCGTCGATTACCTTGCCGACATTTTGGGATTGACAAAAGAGAACGTCATTGGCATAGTGAACATCATGCGACAAGATGGCATCTTGGCCGATTCGCAAGATATGATGGCAAGCATCGAAACATCGGAGCGGCAGTCGGTGCAGACGTTTGAGCGGTTCGCACAGTTGGAGCGTTTCATAATTGGCGAATTGGCACAAGCCGAAACCGATTTCTCGTACAAAATACTCAACGAAAATGCGTTAGCCAATAAAATACCATCGACAGTCAAGAGCATACGTACGTTGCTCTATTTTCTCTCTATCAAGTCGTATATAAAGAAGAAAGAAGATGCTCATAGCGGCATTGTGCGAGCTGTGCTTTGTGCTAACTACGAAGCCCTAATAAAGCGACACGAACAGCGCATCGAGATATGTCGTTATGTTATAAAACGGCTCTACAATCAGGCTTTGAGCACACAACAATCGCCTGATAGTTCGACAACAACAGTGCAATTTTCGGTAACGGCTTTGCTGAAAGGTTATTTAGAACAACAACAAAACGACCTATTTGCCGCTCATAAGCAGTGTAACATAAGTGATGTTGAAGATGCCTTGCTCTATCTGCAAAAAATAGGTGCGCTGAAACTCGAAGGTGGCTTTATGGTGGTTTACAATGCAATGGAGTTGCACCGCCTCAAGGATATGAAAAATCGATACACCAAGAGCGACTATAGAATGCTCGATGAGTTTTACAGACAAAAGATACAGCAAATACACATTGTGGGCGAATATGCCAATCTGATGGTTCGCGATTATAATGCTGCACTTCAGTATGTTAGCGATTATTTTCAACTCGATTTCAAACTCTTTATTTCTAAATATTTCAAAGGCGACCGTTTTGCTCAGATAAGTAAGAATATAACGCCCGCCAAATACAACGAACTATTTGGTACATTGTCGCTTCGTCAGCGAGAAATAATCGACGATAAGCAGTCGAAATACATAGTTGTGGCTGCTGGTCCGGGCAGTGGCAAAACGCGTGTGTTGGTGCACAAACTGGCCTCACTCTTGCTCATGGAAGACGTGAAACACGAGCAACTGCTGATGCTTACATTTTCGAGAGCTGCAGCTACCGAATTCAAGCAGCGCCTTATCGACCTCATTGGTAATGCCGCTCATTTTGTGGAGATAAAGACCTTCCATGCCTTTAGTTTCGACCTTTTGGGCAAAGTGGGCAACTTAGAAGAGTCGGAGAATGTGGTGGCACGTGCGGCACAGATGATAGAAAATGGTGAAGCCGAGCAAGGCCGCATCAACAAAGCAGTGCTTGTTATCGACGAGGCGCAAGATATGGACGCCAACGAATTTGCTCTTGTTCGAGCACTGATGCATAATAACGATGAAATGCGACTTATAGCTGTGGGCGACGATGACCAAAATATATATCAATTCCGCGGCTCGGATAGTCGCTATATGCAGACGCTAATAACCGATTTTGGAGCAACAAAATATGAACTAACCGAAAACTATCGAAGCAAACCTGCTATAGTAAACTTTGCAAACATATTTGTAAAACGCATTGCCAACCGCTTGAAGACAAAGGAATGCGAAGCAGTGCAAGAGCTTGGCGGCAAGGTGGACGTGGTGCGCTATAGTTCCGAGAATTTGGAGTTGCCAATAGTGAGTAGCATAGCACAAAGCTACAACGGCGAGCGCATTGGAGTGCTGACCAATACCAACTTCGAAGCCGCACAAGTTGTTGGGTTGCTCAACAAACGTGGTATCAGAGCAAAACTCATTCAGTCGACCGATGGATTTCGCTTTGGCAACTTAGCCGAGGTGCGTTTCTTCGTAAAACAAATAGAGAAGAATAGCAACTCGCCAGTTATTAGCGACGAGCAGTGGGACGAAGCAAAGCAAAAAACAATCAATGTTTATGCTACAAGCACATGCCTCGATTATATGCACGAGTTTTGGAAAGCATTTGAGCGCACCAATCGAACAAAATATAGCTCCGACCTTACCGATTTTATTTTTGAATCGAATCTTGAAGATTTTTGTGGCGAAGAGGCTCAAACTGTGTTCGTATCGACCATACACAAAGCCAAAGGAAGAGAGTTCGACACAGTGCACATGCTTCTCGATGGCGAAACTGCCGACACCGATGATAAGCTACGCAAACTCTACGTTGGCATCACACGCGCCAAGGAACAGTTGCACATACATATCAATACCGATATATGGCAGATGCCCACCTCCATCGACCCCACACCATATCCGCAACCCGATGAAATATCGTTACAGCTATCGTTGCGCGATGTCTATCTTGGCTATTTCAATACGCGAAAACGTCTTGTTTTGCAGCAACGTAGCGGACAGCCACTCGTCTATGCCGATGGATTTTTATGTCTACCTCTCAACGGAGAGCGCATAGCCTCATTGTCAAATAAATGTCGTGCAGAGTTATCTGATTGGGAAGCCAAAGGGTACAGCGTACGCAGTGCAAGCATTAGTTACATAGTAGCGTGGCGAACTCAAGATGCCACCGAAGAAACCGCCGTATTGCTGCCAGAATTGATATTGGGAAAAAATTGAGTTGATGCTAATAATGGTTTGTGTAGCGATAACAAAAATATGTTGTATATAGAGATATTTTACAATTTTGGTTTTTGATATTTTTTAATTTAATTTATTATATAACTTATAGTTTCAAAAATTTTACCTTTGTAAGGTATATATGTTATTGTTTTGTATGTTTTTACAAAAAAAATCAGTATGCTAATATCACATATAAGATCTAAAGATAAATGTATTCAAACAAATAATGAACACCAAAATAGCGTCGCCGAACTTGCTTCGAAGTTCGCTGGTGAGTTTGGAAGACTAAGAGGCACTGGTTTGTTATAAACTTTTTATATGGAACAGTTTATGAAAGAATTTATAGCCCACTCTGAAAATTCAAGAGGTGTCAAACAGACAATGAAAGAACACTGTTTTGGCGTGGGGAATCTCATGCGAGAATCAGCCTTGTCTGAATCTTATGCAGATTTGTACGAGTTCTGCGGTCTGACTCATGACATAGGCAAGTATTCAAGTGCTTTTCAGAGCCATATTTCTGGAGAAAACAATCAAGTAAAACATTCTATATATGGAGCCATGTATGCCCAAGACAACTCGCTAATGGAGGTTGCATTTCCTGTATTCGGACATCATTCGGGATTGCCTGACAATCCGGAAATGCGACAAAGTATCGAGGCAGAACGAAATACTGATAATGATACATATAGTGAAATCCTTACAAATTGGAAAAACGACACTCGTGATGCTGTCCGCAACTTTGATGATACAGCGTTTCGGAATCTTTCAGACATATTGTTGCAGGAACTTTTTGTTAGAATGTTATTTAGTGCCCTTGTCGATGCCGACAGCCTTGATACAGAAAGACATTTCCAAGAAGCCAAGTTCTTAGCGAGAAAAGCTAGGGCATTTGACCCATCAAAATTATTGAGAAAACTGCAACGAAAATTTGACAGCTTTGAAAATGATTCAAAGAAAAAAGAATTGAGAATAAATAGATTGCGGAATGAAGTACGGTTATATGCCGAATCGAAGGCAAATATTCCTCAGGGATTTTTTTCTTTGACACTGCCAACGGGATTAGGCAAAACTTTGTGCAGCATCAATTGGGCTTTGCATCATGCGCAAAGTCACCCAAATATCAAGCGTATTATCATTGTATTGCCCTTTATCAACATCATTGACCAGACTGCTGATGAGTTGAAAAAGATATTTAATGATGGTGAAAACGATGATTATGTACTTGAACACCATTCAAATGTGATATACGCAAAAGAAGGGGGTAGTGAGGAGTGTTATCCCAAACAATTAGCAACTGAAAATTGGGATTACTCCATCATTATCACAACTTCTGTACAATTTTTCGAGTCGCTTTTCAGTAACAAAAGATCTGCTTGCAGAAAACTACACAATATTCAGGATTCCATAATCATCTTTGACGAAATACAGACTTTGCCAATGAATGTCACCGAACCGACTTTGGTTATGCTGGATAATCTACAGAAACTTTGCAGGTGTAGCATTCTTTTCTGTACTGCGACTCTGCCTGATTTCGAAGCAAGAGATGGGTTCCGTGGAATACATATAGAGCCTTTGGTAGCAAACCCGAAACGTGTGTTTGAAGAAACTCAAAGAGTAGTTTACCATCCTTTGAATGGATATGACGAAATGCCTGTTTCAGAATTGGCAGAAACCGTCGTTAAGAAGCATGTTTCTGCACTAGTTGTCTTTAATACCAAGAAAAAAGCAAGAATGTTTTTTGAAGAGATGCGAGGTTGTGGCGGTTTTACATTGTTTCATCTTTCAACGAATATGTGTCCTGCACATAGAAAACAAGTAATCAAAGACATTCGAAATGCATTGGAGAACAAGGAACGAATAGTTGTCAGTTCCACCCCACTTATTGAAGCGGGTGTGGATATGGATTTTCCTGCCGTTTATAGAGAGTTGGCACCTTTGGAATCAATCATACAATCAGCGGGAAGATGCAATAGAGAAGGCAGAGCAGAAAGAGGGGATGTTTATTTATTTGCCTTAACAGAATCAGGGCAGCCAAGCAAGCAGTATCGTTCGTTGGCGGAGTTTGCCAATCTTCTTTATAAAGGCAATGAGGAAAAACTATACACCCACGACTTCTACAGTTTTTATTATAGGAAACTTGTTGAGAATTTCGGAGATACGGATAAATATAAGATTACAGAGGACAGAAAAAGATTCTTGTTTCAAACAGTTGCTGATAAATACAAGATAATTGACAACAATACCCAACCCATTTTCGTTTATCAATATGATGAAAAGAGCCGTGAATTGTACAACCGAATAAAGGACCAAGATTATCTTTCAAGGCAAGAACGTCAAGAGGTGTCCCAATACTGTGTTCAGGTTTATGACAAGTTTATTGAGGATAACAACATTGTGCCTGAACAATGTGGTATTATGATTTGGTATGGCTCTTATGACAAGAACTTTGGATTACCTTTCAAAGATGAATTCAACTCAATAATATAAGGAGGATAAATATGCTTGACAAAGAAATTGTTAGATTGAAGGTTACAGGCGACTTCGCCTGCTTCACTCGTCCCGACTTGAAAGTGGAACGGATGAGTTATCCGTGTATGACACCTTCGGCAGCCCGTGGCATTTTGGAAGCCATTCTATGGAAACCTGAATTCCAATGGTTTGTCAGGAGAATCATTGTGCTTAACGATATTGAGTTTGTTTCTATAAAAAGAAACGAGATTTCCAAAAAGCAGAATCCCAAGGGTGAACCGATAGATATAACTGATATAAAAAATCGTGCTCAGAGAAACAGTATTGTACTGAAAAAGGTGGGCTATATTATAGAGGCTTCTGTTTATGTTGATGAGAAACTCATCGAAAGCACAAAAGACAGTGAGCATCCTATTACAGTGAAGAAATATCGGACGATGTTTGAACGAAGAGTGAAAAAAGGGCAATGCTGGCATCAACCGTGTTTGGGAACGAGAGAATTTGCTGCCGATTTTTCTATCCCCGACGAAAAGGATCAACCATTTGTCATTACCTATC
>JBGUYH010000012.1:0-5508 GCA_045118595.1 Bacteroidales bacterium
CTTCAACATTAATGCTACAGCTATGGGTATGCTACCCGTTGCACACAAATACATTGGCACAGCCATACAAAGCACCAGCAACATACTGAGCAAACTATTATCGACAAAAATCTCAAAAAAACTATCGGGTACAAACACCGTAATAAGTCCGGCTACTAACAAACCGATAGTGAGCCACTTACCAATGTCGGCCATCATATCAACAAATGCATAATGCAAAGCCTCTTTCATTTTTCCCAGAAATGTAGTTTCATGCACTTCACTATCATGTCCACAACCACACTGCTCACCATCGCAATGGGTGTGAGCCAAAGAAACCCTATCAGATTCACTCTTCTTATCTAACAAATTAACCATTTGTCCGCCCAATAGCGCTGTTACAAGTGCAGCAATGGGACGCACTATGGCAAATGGCAAACCCATAAGTGAATAGGTTGCAACAATACTGTCGACCCCAGTTTGCGGTGTAGCTATCAGAAACGACACAGCCGACCCTTTCGATGCTCCTTCACGGCGCAACGACATAGCTGTAGGTATAACACCACAAGAACATAGTGGCAATGGTATGCCAAGCAATGCGGCATTTAGCACCGACTTAAATGTAGGTTTAGCCAAATAACGACTATACAACTGTCCTGGCACAAAAGCGTGCATCAGTCCGGCCAAGAAGAAGCCCAACAACAAGTAGGGCGACATTTCATTGATGATGTGTATTATCTGCTCCATATATAATAAGGTATTTTTCTATCGCTTACACTGCAAAGTTTACTAATATATGTTGCAACTAAGTTGCAAAGTTGGTGGTACGGATGAGATTTCGCCATTATTGCATATCTTTGTTCGCAGTAACAATACCCCTTTCATGATGAACGAAGAGCAAATCACCAATCACTTGCAGCAACACGGTGTGCGACCAACATCAACGCGTATACTCGTGTGGCGCACTATCGAACAAATTGATTACGTATTTGCTCTCTCCGACCTCGAAAATGCGTTGCCCACCATCGATAAAAGCACGCTATTCCGCACTCTCACACTACTTTGCGAACACTCAATGCTGCACCAAATACCCGATGGTAGCGGACAACACAAATATTGTGTATGCTCGGCACACGACAACTGCCACAACAATTGCAATCACGTGCACCTCAAATGCAATGTGTGCGGGAAAACATTCTGCCTCAAAAATGAACCTATTCCTATGGTGAACATACCACATGGATTCAAAGTAGAACATATAACATACATCATCGAAGGCGTGTGCCCACATTGCGGACATAAAAGCAACGGACACCAACACCCCGATTGTTGTTGTCATAACATTGAAAATTCATAAGTTTCTCACAACATAAAATAAATAGCTTAAAACTAAGAAGATGGACAAGCAACAACTAATTGCGCAAATACGCGAGAAAAAGTCGTTTTTGTGTGTTGGTCTTGATACCGACATAAAAAAGATACCTGCGCATTTGCTCAACGAAACCGACCCTATCTTTGCTTTCAACAAGCAAATAATAGATGCTACAGCACCCTACTGCGTGGCATATAAACCAAACTTAGCCTTCTATGAGAGCATGGGAGTGAAAGGCTGGATTGCTTTTGAACAAACCATAAAATACCTCAATCAAAACTACCCCAATCACTTCATCATTGCCGATGCTAAACGTGGCGATATTGGCAACACCTCAGCTATGTACGCGCGCACTTTCTTCGAAGAAATGAACATCGACTCGGTTACAGTTGCTCCATACATGGGTGAAGACTCGGTGAGCCCATTCCTTACCTACGAAGGCAAATGGGTCATACTACTCGCACTCACATCTAACAAAGGTTCGCACGACTTCCAGCTTACCACCGATGCACAAGGCGAGCGCTTGTTCGAAAAAGTATTGCGCACTAGCCAACAATGGGGCAACAGCAACAACATGATGTATGTTGTTGGAGCTACACAAGGACGTATGTTTGAAGACATTAGACGCATTGTACCAAACCACTTCTTACTCGTTCCTGGTATTGGTGCACAAGGTGGCTCGCTCGAAGAGGTTTGCACCTATGGCATGACAGATGAATGTGGACTCATTGTTAACTCAAGCCGTGCCATTATATATGCCGACCATACAGAAAACTTTGCTGCCGCTGCTGCTAACGAAGCACATAAAGTTCAACAACAAATGGCTGCCGAATTACAGAAAAAAGGAGTGATTTAAACACACTAACTGCACATATTTAATCAAAAAGACTACGCTGTTAGTTCAGCGTAGTCTTTTTTTACACCATGTTTGATATTATTTTAAGCCGATTCACTTAAAAGAATATATCACCCCAACCGCGTTTCTATCCCTTTTACTATTTTAGAACTTACTTTTTGTCACATTAGGCTCTTGAATGGAATTCAAAGTATGACAATTATCAGCTAATCAATCCTTATCATACTTCATCAATTGTCGTTCTTGTAACTTAATTTTAGTTTTTATGATATTTTAACCTCTGTTTGCTAATTTTGATACTATTCAACGTATGTATCATTTTCAACACTAAATCCCCTTTATTACTCAATTTGTAACATCGTTATTTCCACTCGTTACATCATTTATAATGTACGCTTTATATATCGCGTATGTAACACTAGCGAAACTGCGTTAAAAACTGTTAATATATGTTTGCATTCTGAAAGAGTTAGCATAAAACACAAACTCGTTCAAGAAATCTATCAAAGTCAAATTAAAAACCTTAGGTATGAAAAACAAGCTTTTGTTTTGTTTATCGTTCCTCTTCATGGTGTGCGTTACAGCATGGGGACAAACGAAAACCGTAAAGGGACAGGTTATTTCATCAGAGGATAATCAACCTCTACCTGGTGTAGCTGTCCTTGAAAAGGGCACAACAAATGGTACTGTTACTGACATCGATGGTAATTATTCTATCAATGTAAGCGAAAGTTCTACCATTTCAGTGTCATTCATTGGCTTCACTACTCAAGAAATTGCAGTAGCAGGTCAAAATGTTATTAATGTAACACTACAATCGAATTCAAAGGAGCTCGATGACGTAGTGGTAGTAGGTTATGGTGTTGTAAAGAAGAGCGACTTGTCTGGTTCTGTTGCCACAGTTGACAAGGAAGCTATGATGAAGCGCACCCCAACCAACATCGGTCAAGCTCTACAAGGTGCAGCTGCTGGTGTTATAGTAACAATGCAAGACGGTTCGCCTGATGCGCGTTCTGCCGTTCGCATTCGTGGTGTAGGCACCATCAATGGTACTTCACAACCTCTCTATGTTGTTGATGGTATCAAAGTTGGTAACGATGCTAACTTCATCAACCCTGCCGACATTGAAAGCATGGAAGTATTGAAGGACGCTTCGGCTACAGCCATCTATGGTTCGGAAGGTGCCAATGGCGTAATCATGATCACAACAAAACACGGTTCAAAGGGACAAACTCACATTAACTTCACTGCCGACTTTGGTTTGCAAAATTTGCCATATAAGATCGAAACTCTCGACATCGACAAATTTGCTTCAACAGTACGTAAAGCACGCGCCAACGATGGCAACACTCTTGACAATACTGTTTGGGCTGAGCAATATGATGGCAAGCGCAACGAAATTGATTGGCAAGATCAGATGACACGCCGTGGCTTGAAACAGCAATATGGCTTGTCGGCAACTGGTGGCAACGACAAATCGAAGTATAGCTTCTCAGTTGGCTATCTCGACAACAATGGTATCATCGTAAATACCAAATATAAGAGATTAACTGCCAGAGCTAATGCAAGCGCAAAAGCTCTCAACAATCACTTGGAGTTTGGTGGTGACATCAACTTCACTCGTACCGAAAGCTATGGTTCTAACATTGGTGTAGGTAACAACATCAACCTTTCATCACACCGCGACCTTGCTTACATGACTCCATCACTCGACTACATTGACCCTGTTTCAGGTAAATTGGTAAATGTAAATGTAGTTAACCCTGATGGTTCATATGGTTCGGGCTATTGGAACACTGGCAATGGCTGGGAAGGCAACACAGCTACTTTGGCCAATGTATATGCTACTCAGCAAGAAATTGCACGCCGCGACCATACTAACCGCTTGGCTGCATCGGCTTTCATCGATGTTGAATTCATCAAAGGCTTGAATGCACACTCTATTTGGTCATGGACACACACTGCTACCGACAACGATGACTTTAGTGGTGGCCGCCAGCGTTTCAACTATGTAGATGGTACACTTACTGAGGTTCAATACTATGGTGATAACAAGTACAACTTCAGCCTCGGTCAGAGCCAGGGTACTACAAAGAGCATCGAAACATACTTGACCTATCGTTGGGAAACTGATTTCAACACTCTTACTGTCATGGCTGGTAACACTGTTAGCGACTATAGCGGTCGTTGGGTTAACGCAAGTGCTTATGACTTTATTTCGGGCAAAAACCGTCAAACAAGCCTTGGTCTTGACGACTCTAAGAAGAAAGGTTCAGGCGGTTTCAACGACGATTCACGTATGATTTCATACTATGGTCGTTTGATTTACAACTTGTTCGACCGTTACATCATAACTGCTACTATCCGTCGTGATGGTTCAAGCAACTTCTCATCAGCACATCGTTGGGGTACATTTAGCTCAGCTGCTTTGGCTTGGCGCTTGAAAGAAGAAGCTTTCTTGAAAGATGTTGATGCTATTAGCAATGCTAAGATTCGCCTCGGTTGGGGTCAAACTGGTAACGCTGGTAACATGGGTGGAAAATCAGTATATGCTCTTTCTGCAACTGGCGTTCGCTACAACTACTACCAAGGAGCTGGCATCACCGACGAATCGACAATGGAAAAAGCTACAGGTTTCTATGCTCCACTTGTTGATTTGAGCTTGAAATGGGAAACTAACGAACAGCTCAACTTTGGTATCGACCTCGGATTACTCGAAGGCGACCTCAACATCACTGCCGATTACTTCATCCGTGATACTAAAGACTTGCTCATCGACCTTCCTATCCGTCAATCTGCTGGATACTCGTCGATATATACCAACTATGGTACTATTCGCAACCAAGGTCTTGAGTTCAGCATCAACTACAACAAACACATCACCGACGATTTGAGCTTCAACGTAACATTCAATGGTTCTACATTGAAGAACGAAGTAACTAAGATGGGCGAACTTCCTATCTACGCTCAAGCTACTGGTGGTAACGGCACATACACAGCTATTGATGGTGCTGATGGCATAAGCGGTGACGGTTCAAACTCATTCGCTGTCGATGGTGGTAGCCACTGGGACAACCACTCTATCTCTAAAGAGGGCGAAGCTGTAGGTTCATACTATGGATGGAGAGTTGAAGGTATTATTCGCAACGAAGCTGACCTTGCTGAAGCTAAAAAACGTGGTCAAAACGATGCACAAATCGGTGACTTCCTCTTTAAAGATATTGATGGGAATAACACTATCGATGATAGCGACCGCGAAGTACTTGGCAATGGTTTGCCTAAGTTCAACTATGGTATCCTC
>JBGUYH010000013.1:0-7104 GCA_045118595.1 Bacteroidales bacterium
TACATCGCCAAGTTTGCGAGTGAGCATAAGTTCAACTTGCGAATGAACATCTTCAATGCCGTCTTCGATAATGAAATTGCCTTTTACGGCTTCGGCATAGAGTGTTTTTAACTCTTTGAGCAGAATATTAAGTTCGTCGGTCTGGAGCAAACCAACCCTCTCGAGCATGGTGATGTGAGCCATTGTGCCCATTATGTCGAAAGGTGCTAAATGAAGGTCGAGTTCACGATCAAGACCTACCGTGAAAGTGTCGATTTTTTCATCAACGTTATATCCTTTATCCCAAAGTTTCATTGCAAAAACAAATGTTTGAATTTATACTAGTGCAAAGATACAAGATAATATCGATAATTAGAGAGCATCATTGTGCCACAAAACCGCCTTTTAGTTCTATCTTTGCATAAAATACCATAGAATAATAATAAAAATAAATAAATATGCACAAGTTTCTTACAGTAGGCGATATAGGCGACCTCAATGTAGCGCTCAAAGAGGCTCAAGAAGTGAAGAGTAATCCGTTTGCTTGGCAACATTTAGGAAAGAATAAGACGATGCTCCTCGTTTTCTTCAATTCAAGTTTGCGTACACGCTTAAGCACACAAAAGGCAGCTATGAATTTAGGCATGAATGTTATTGTGTTGAATGTTAATGGCGATAGTTGGAAACTTGAGACAGAAATGGGTGTTGTGATGGATGGTGATAAGAGTGAACATCTACGTGAAGCCATTCCTGTTATGGGTAGCTATTGCGACATCATTGGTGTACGTTCGTTTGCACGTTTTGAGAATCGTCAGTTCGACTATGAAGAACGTATTTTAAATCAGTTTATCGAATACTCGGGTAAACCTGTAATTAGCCTTGAGTCGGCAACGCGTCATCCATGTCAAGCATTTGCCGACCTTATCACCATCGATGAGTATAAAACCAAGAAACGTCCGAAGGTAGTGCTCTCATGGGCTCCACATCCACGTGCTCTGCCACAAGCTGTGCCTAACTCATTTGCCGAATGGATGAAGGTTGCCGATGTAGATTTTGTATTCACAGCGCCAGAAGGCTATGACTTAGCTCCTGACATCATGCAAGGTGTTACTCCCGAACGCGACCAGCTAAAAGCATTTGCAGGTGCTGACTTTATCTATGCTAAAAACTGGTCGTCGTATGAGCAATATGGACAAATCTTGGGCGATTATAAAGACCCCAAATATGCCTCGTGGACAGTAGATAAAGCTCATATGGACGTGACAAACAATGCTAAGTTTATGCACTGTTTACCAGTGCGCCGTAACATGATTGTAACCGATGAGGTTATCGATAGTCCTAATAGCATCGTTATCCCAGAAGCAGCCAATCGTGTAGTGTCGGCACAAGTAGTTATAAAGCGAATGCTCGAAGATTTGCAGAAATAAATACAATTAGAGTTGTATGTGTGTTTGAGCTACAACTTTTGTAATAAACAACTTGTCCGAATATGGAACTAACGATAATAAAGGTAGGTGGTGCTGTGGTTGAAGATAGTAACAGCCTAAGCACTCTACTCGACGATTTTGCCAAAATTAGTGGTCCGAAGATATTGGTGCATGGCGGTGGTCGTGCAGCTGACAAAATGCTCAATCGCTTGGGTGTTGAGATAAAAAAAGTTGATGGACGTCGCATTACCGATGAGCAAACCATTGAAGTGGTTACCATGGTATATGCAGGCTTGGTCAATAAGAACATTGTAGCACAACTGCAACGACGTAGTATTAACGCAATGGGCTTCACTGGTGCCGACCTTAATATCATACGCTCAGTAAAACGTCCGGTACAAACCATCGACTATGGTTATGTAGGTGATGTGGTAGGGGTGCAAACCAACGTTCTTTTCTCGCTTATTAGTCAAGGCGCTGTGCCTGTGGTTTCGCCAATCACACATGATGGCAACGGACAGTTGCTCAATACAAATGCCGATACAATAGCATCAGAATTAGCCCGAGCATTGGCTAAAAATTGTAGCGTAAAACTTGTCTATTGTTTTGAAAAACCAGGAGTGCTTCTCAATGCCAATGATGATAATTCTGTTATCAGCAACTTGACGTACAATATGTTCAAAGAGTATCAAGAATCGGGTGTGATAAGTGAAGGTATGATACCAAAACTTGATAATGGTTTCGATGCTATCAAACAAGGTGTAGCAAGTGTTGTGATAACCAATACACAAGGTATTAGCACTAATGGAGGTACAAAATTGATTATCAACAACTGATTTATTTTGTACTTATCATCAAAAAATAATAGTGTTATTGTTGCTATTACAGAACAGATGGGCTGCCAAATTAGGTAGCCCATCTCAATTTTACACTGTTTATGAAGTGAAAAGGTATGTTGTATTCTCATTTTTCAAATTTTAATTTTCTATTTTCAATTACTATGTGTTACATTTGCACAATCTATTGATTAAGTGAAAGCCATATATGGATCAGTATCTACAGCAGCTTCTTAGCCAGCAACCACGTGCTATCATTCCAGGTTTGGGTGCATTCATCAACTCACCCGAAGGCGGTATGATGTTTAACCAATATCTCAATTTTGATGATAATGTGCTCGTTAGCTACGTAGCACAACACGATAATATATCAGAAGACGAAGCACGTCAGCGTATAACAGATTATAGCGACTCGCTTAAGCAGCGTTTAGACGCAGGCGAAAAGGTTAGCATACAAGGTATCGGCACCCTCTCGAAGAGTGGCGATTTGTTCCAATTTGAATCAGATGCTGATAGTAGCATTCCTGAACAACAGGAACAACATTCGATAGTTATAGACCTTAGTGGTACAGAAACCGAAGAACCACAGAATGATGCAACAGTAAACAATAATACATACGTTTATGAAGAAGATCATTCATCGCGCAACATAATGATTATCATTATCATTGCATTGCTATTCCTCATTGGTGTTGTTTTGTGTTTGTTTGTTATCAACAAAGATAATTGTGTTTACAATTTCTTCTTTGGCGAGAAAGAACCAGTAGAACAAGTTCAGGTAGCTCCTACTGACACTGTGTCGGTGGAAAAAGTAGACACAGTAGCTATCGAAGCTAAAGCAGAGACAACACCACGAATTGGTAGAGAAAAACGCTACAACATTATTGTAGGTACATACAAAAACGAGAAAATAGCTCAAAAACGTGTTGCTGATCTTAAAGCAAAAGGTTTTGAAAATGCATCGGTAGGTACTTTCCGTGGCGATTATGTTGCCATTATCGATAGTTATGACCGTTTGCTCGAAGCAGAAGCACGTCAAGAGTTTATTGTTGATACTTATCGAATCGAAAGTTATATAACAAACTCGGGTGAATAGACCAAACAATTATTATTCTCAAATATACAAGAGGAGGCCAACACACTACGCCTCCTCTTTCTATTTATCAACCCAACTGTAATGATAGAGAGTATTGCATTTGGCATAGCAATAATACTAACCATAAAGTATTGTATCGAAGTCTTAACTTGGACTGAGGCTTGGCTTGAGCGACCTAAAACAACAAAAATAAAAGCTAAAAATAAAGTAAGTGTTAGTGTTGTTATAGCATTGCACAACGAAGAGCATAACGTAAAGTCGTTGATGGCATCGTTATCAGAACAAATATGTCTGCCTGCAGAACTTATATTTGTGTCGGATCATAGTACCGATAATACGATAGCAGCACTAGAGAAAGAGGCGCATAATTACAAAGGCAAGTGGAAAATTGTTGACAATACCTCAGAAAGGGGTAAAAAGCATGCACAGCGATTGGGAGTGAGTATAGCAACGAGCCAATATGTGATAGTTACTGATGCTGATTGCCAAGTGTCGCCGCAGTGGGTACAAACTATGACTCAGAGTATTGTTGATAGTGGTTCATCGTTGATAATTGCTCCTGTAACAATGCGAGCCAACAGCAACACATTGTTGCAACGCTTGATGGAGATGGAGTTTTTGGCAATGCAAGCCGTTGGTGCAGCCACTGCTTTGTTGAAACATCCGACGATGTGTAATGGTGCAAATTTGGCTTTTAGGCGTAGCATGTACATGTCGCACAATCAGCATAATGAATATATTTCAGGCGATGATATGTTTTTGCTTTCAGAAGCAAAACACCAAAGAGAATTGATAACTTATACCACAATGCCACAATCGCTTGTTGTAACGCATTGTCCTGCAAATTTGACAGAGTACTATAAGCAACGCACCAGATGGTTGCGCAAGTCGTCAGGGTATACAGATGCTGACATAAAGCGGTTATCGCTCATTGTTTTTATCGGCAATGCAGTGTGGCCAATAGCGCTCTTTTTTAGCCCACTATGTAGTCTTATATGTTTTGGTTTAAAGACAGTATCGGAGATGGCATTGCTTAAGGCTACACATAGCCATTGGCAAGTTCCGTTCAATGTGCTTGTTGTATTATGTATGGCTATTGTCTATCCATTTAACTTGTTAGCAATAACTCTGTTTACATTTTTTAGAAACAAACGAAATTGGTAGTATTTTATTGTGGAAAATAAAAAAAATTGTCCATATCAAAGTTTTGTTTGTCAGTTTCGTAGTTTTATTTTCGCATATCGTGATTGATATATTCCTTTGCAAACGATATGCAAACAACCCGTCCAATATTAACCATTACAGGTTCTGACCCAGCAGGAACATCAGGAGTGCAGTCTGACATAAAAACCATTACCGCATTGGGTGGTTATGCAGTGTCGGCCATTACGTCGGTAACTGTGCAGAATACTCTTGGTATTCAAGATTTCTTCGATCTGCCTCCCATTGTTGTTCAAGGACAGATAGAAGCCATCATGAACGACGTTGAACCCCAGACTGTGAAAATAGGTATGATTCGCACAGTGGAGACGCTTGCTATTGTGGTCGATTTGCTTACTAAATATCATCCACAGCACGTTGTTTATGTGCCAGTTATAACATCTGCACAGGGCGAACGATTGCTTCCCGATGAGTTAGTGGAGCAAATAAGGCAACAACTATTGCCATTGTGTACACTCATCATTCCTAATACAGAGTTTAAGAACCATGGTGAGGCCAACATGTTTGCATCAACCGTAGCTTACTATCTCAACGATGGAATCAGTACCCCAGAGGCACTTAGTCGTGCACGTCAATTGCTCGATGCACGGCCAACTAAGGGCAATGAGTTGAGTAGCAGAAGTAGAGAACTTTACGAATTGTTTTTGCGCAATGTTGAGCAGCACTATCGGCACAATAGCGATGTGCGCTTTTATTCCGATCTTCTCAATGTGGCCAGTGGTTATTTGGGACAAGTGACGCGTCGCATAGCTGCACAGTCGCCCAAAGCCATCATTGATAAGCGTCTGCTCATTGAAGCAGAGCGTCTGCTCACAAATAGTAAGCGTACAGTGCAAGAGATAGCTTATGATTTGGGTTTTACATCACAAGCTCATTTTGCCAAATTTTTCAAAAAGCAACGAGGAATATCACCAACACAATATAGAAAAAAATGAACAACAGACAGGATCTAAACCGTCAATTAGCACAGATGTTAAAAGGCGGTGTTATAATGGACGTAACAACCCCCGAACAAGCACGCATAGCCGAAGAGGCAGGAGCATGTGCCGTGATGGCGCTAGAACGTATACCAGCCGACATTCGTGCTGCAGGTGGAGTATCGCGCATGAGCGACCCCAAAATGATTCGCGGCATACAAGAGGCTGTGAGTATTCCTGTGATGGCAAAATGTCGTATAGGTCATATTGCAGAAGCGCAAATATTGCAAGCTATAGAGATTGATTATATTGATGAAAGTGAGGTTCTTAGCCCAGCTGATAATATATATCATATCGACAAAACGAAATTTGATGTACCATTTGTTTGTGGAGCTAAAAATTTGGGTGAAGCACTCCGACGTATAGCCGAAGGTGCTACCATGATTCGAACTAAGGGTGAACCAGGAACAGGCGACGTGGTGCAAGCAGTTAGTCACATGCGACTTATGCAAAGTGAAATTCGTCGTTTGGTGTCGATGAGTGAAGATGAACTATTCGAAGCAGCTAAGCAGTTGCAAGCTCCTTACGAACTTGTGCGCTATGTTCACGACAAAGGCAAACTCCCAGTGGTTAATTTCGCAGCTGGTGGTGTGGCTACTCCTGCTGATGCTGCACTTATGATGCAACTTGGTGCAGAAGGCGTATTTGTAGGTAGTGGTATATTCAAGAGTGGTAATCCGCGTAAGCGTGCAGCTGCCATCGTGAAAGCTGTTACCAACTATAATGATGCTAAGTTGCTTGCAGAATTGTCTGAGGATTTGGGTGAAGCAATGGTTGGTATCAACGAACATGAAATAGAATTATTGATGGCTGAGCGAGGAAAATGAGAATAGCGGTATTAGCACTGCAAGGAGCATTTGCTGAACATGAGCAAATGCTTCATTCGTTGGGTGTTGAAACATTTCAAGTGCGTCAACTTAGCGATTGGCAACAACATAAAGATGGATTGATTCTACCAGGAGGGGAATCAACAGCTCAGACAAAATTGCTCATCGAGACAGGATTGTTTGCTCCAATTCAACAATCTATTATGGAGGGATTGCCAACATTTGGAACCTGCGCAGGACTTATTTTGTTGGCTAAGCAGGAGAATGGTAAGTTACGCAATGGTCTATGCACAATGGATATTGATGTGTGTCGTAATGCTTATGGTAGGCAACTTGGTAGCTTTAATACTAAAACTACAATTAGTGGCGTTGGTACTGATATTTCGCTCACATTTATTCGTGCACCATACATTAACTGTTCGTTATCGTCTGAATGCAAAATTATAGCCGAAGTTGACGGACATATTGTAGCTGCTCAGCAAGGAAAACAACTTGTTACTGCATTTCATCCAGAACTGACTACTGATGTGCGAGTTCATAATTATTTTATCGATAAGTTTGTGTTGTCGTAATACCAACATAAACTTTTGATATTACATACAAAGAGAAAAGAGAATCGTAATTATTACGATTCTCTTTTCTTTGCTCTGTGGGCCCAGCTGGGCTTGAACCAGCGACCCCCTGATTATGAGTCAGGTGCTACTAACCAACTGAGCTATAGGCCCTACTTATTTCACAGTA
>JBGUYH010000014.1:0-6621 GCA_045118595.1 Bacteroidales bacterium
GTTCTGATGTTGAGATACCTTCTGATACATTGTCAAAACGATTACCACACGCTGTTGCAATCATAACAACTACACTACACAATAGTAAAATATGATTCTTCATATCTTTTATTCTTGCAATTTTAAGTTATCTATGCAGAAGAATGGCGGAAAATTATCGATGCTCGATTCTATTTTGAAAGCTAAGCCATAAATAGTTCCAAGCGATTTTAAATCAATAGTTTTCCACTCAGTAAGTCTTGTATATTTTGCAGGATTATCAAATCGACAATCTACTAATTCATATGTTGCTTCGCTTACACTATTGCCATTGCTATCCAAACCTATTAGATGCAATGTTACATAATCGTGAGCCTTAGGTGAATTAACTATAACAGAACTATCGGCAGCAACATAGCCAAATTTTGAGACTAAATAAGCAAAATTGTCTGAAGTTATGTCGAGCGATTTTATGGTATATTGGTTGTTGAATGTAACAATTGCTCCTGGCGAATAACAACTAACAGCCATATATGCTGTTGATGACGTTGTTGTATATGCGCAACCTATTGCCGATGTTGATAGTGTAGTTGTAGTTGATGTTCTGTTGCTAAAGGCAAAACCGCCCCACATTGTTGTGTCAGAATTGATAGCATTAGAAAATATAGCATTATTCGTAATAAAATTTTCTAATGTGTCAGGGAGCATATAAAGTCCTGATTTTGTTGGAACAGAGAAGTTATTGAATGTGCCAAAATCGATATGCTCAACAACTGATATACTAACGTCAAAAGTATCAGAGCCATTAGTATTATCAACAATGAATGATAATTTATAGTCCGTCAGTCTATCAGGAATAAATTCGTATTCAAGTGTTGTTGATACAATTTCTCCATTTCGGATCCACTGATATGTTGAATTACGGTCGTATGTTATTTTGGGCGACAATGTCAAAGTATCAGTCAGAGCTATTTCGTAGCTTCCGCTTGAAGCAAAATAGATGGTTGGAGCTGGCACTTCCGATTCATTGTCGGCACAACCATATATGCCACTTATAAGCGCTGTGGTAAACAGTATGTTCGATATATTCTGACAAAAACTCATAGTGTAAATTTACTTCTTATTGGTATTTGAGAATTGAAAATCGAGGAATCCACCAATTTGGTCAACGCCAATGCGCTTAGCTATAATGGTTTTATCTCTGTCGAGAATATATATTTGAGGTGTACTATTTATATTATAGTATGTGCGAAAATTTGTTCTTCGATAAGGGTCGTATACGTTTATCCACTCTTCAAGTTGATGTTCTTCAACAAACTCTTTCCATGGCTCATATTCTGTTTGGCAGTACACTGCAAAAATTTTGATTCCTGTTGATGAGTATTTATCCCACACCTCTTTTTTTAATGCTGGTATCTCTTTTTTACAATGTCCGCATGATGGTTCCCAAAATACTAGAATTGTGAATGGTGCATCAACTTCGCTTAGTGTGAAGTATTCACCAACATTTATCGATGGCATTTTTTTTAGGTCAACAGCTTTATGATTAACAAGTGTGTAACGCAGTTTTTCAACTTGCTCACGCAAATCGGTTAGGAATTTTTCTTCAGCCCATGGACATAATCCTGCTAAATAGTATTTATCAGCAATTGCAACCAAAGCTGCATCCATTCCCATTATCTTACTATTATTAACGTGGTTATAGAGGTGCGATGTGACGAATCGGAAGCATTCTGTGTTACCTTTTGTTTTTTCTATAATGCGAATACACTCATCGGCTACCGTGTCAGGAATTTGTGGCAATACATCATCAAAATATCTATCGAGTTTGCTCACAAAATATGGTGTGCGTAATACACGGTCATCGGTTAAGCGTAAGTTATCGAAATAGTGGTTGCGATAATAATAATAACGTTTTTGTTGCAAAACAGAATCGCGTTCTGCTTCTGGTACATTTACGTCAAATTCTGGCATTTCAACGTCTTTTAGGCCTTCGAGAAATACACCGAAACAGTTATTCTTATTAGCTGCTATTGTAGCATCATTTTTCCGTTTTATTTCGGCTTCAACATTGTTATTTTGTTGCTTTATTTCGTCTCTGAGTTTATCGTTACCTTCTGCATTTTTGTATTTCTCTGATAATTCACGAAATAGTCGTTGTTTCTCACCTAAATAGTTTTGATAGCTTAAGAAATCGCTAAGCATTTGACAATCTTTTACTTTAGCTCGTTGTGGAGCATTAGGCATTGTGTCACACTCAATTTCAAAAGTCTGATCATCACCCATTATTATGTCAAAATACGATTTATCGGGGAAGTAGATAAGATATATACCTTCGGCATATTTCTCTTTTTGCTTGAAATGTGCCAAACCTGTAGCATCGGTCATCACGGTATCTTTAACGAGCATACTGCCATTGTAGTAATATCCCATTATGACTGGTGCATTGAAGTATTGTTTAACTTTTACTTTTACATCAACTTGTGCCAAAGATGCAACAGTACTTAGTAGTGCTGCTACTGCAAAAAAATATTTCATGTTCTCTCTGTTATATTTATCGCAAAGATAGAAATTAATGATGAATTACGATTTCGAATATAATATATACTCAAATGTATAAAGTAAAAAGGTCTTGCCAAATTATTTTTGACAAGACTTTTTTCTTTGTTATGATAAACAATGTTTAGTTCTTAGGTTGGTGTTGTGGACGAAGTAAATCTACAACTGTCTTAACAGGATTGAATGTTTCAACAGGCACTTCAACAAAGAATGTGAGCCAATTGGCCATTGCTCCATTCCATAATCCAGGCAATTCCATAGCTTTCAAATCTTTACCACCTAAACTTTTGTATGAGATAAAGCCTGCATTGTGGTCAACAAACTTAGTAAGGTCGTATTTCTTCCCTTTATAGTTGGTGATGCAGCAGAATAAGTCAACAGGATTGAAGTGAGTACTCTTCTTCAAAATATCAGCTTTCACAGGGTTAGCTGTGTCAATCTGTGCACTTTCAACAACTTGCAATGTAACTTGTCCATCTGTGCTTTTTACCCAGAAAGGACCACCACCAGGTTCTCCTTCATTTTTCACCATACCACATACACGAAGTGGACGATCGAGTGTGTATTTTACGAAATCAGCTTTCTGGCTATCAGGCATTTCATCGAAATTGGCTGGATAGTTTACTTGCATATTGCTATTCATAAATGTAACAGCATCAGCTATTGCTGAATAATCGTTATTTGCAAGTTTTGTCAAGATGGCATCAACAGCATGCTTTTTTTCAATAGCGTAGCCAGCTATTACTTTTTTGTATAGAGATGTTGTTGCCAACAGATGTTCTTGTGCTACGTTGTCGATATTCTTAATGAATACCATATCGGCATCCAAATCATTTAAGTTTTCGATAAGTGCCCCATGTCCACCTGGTCGGAATACTAGTTTACCATCTGCATCGCGGAATGGCTCATTGTCAAGTGTTGCAGCTAATGTGTCTGTTGCTTGTTTTTGGAACGAGTAGCTTATGTTAACTTTAATACCTTTGGCTTCAATGCGCTCTTTTGTAGGAATTACGGCAGCTTTGAATAGCTCAAGATGTTGTGGACTCACTGTGAAGTGAAGATTGATAGTGCCATCAGAATTGGCATAGTTGAGTCCTTCCATTATATGTTCTTCTGCTGCAGTACGAGCACCATCAGAATAAGAATGAAATTTGAGTACACCCTTAGGTTTCTGACCATATCCTAATCCTTTGTCATCGAGCATCAGAGTTACAATGTCGGCCTTGCTTTGTGGGTTCATTGCCTTAATGTCTGATGCAAATGCAAATTTGTCAAATTCGGCAAAGAACTTATCATATGGTTTCTGTGAAACCAACTCATTTTGTTTCTGAGCATCTGAATTTTTGAATTCAAACATACTCTTAAACATTCGTGTAGCAGCACCAGAAGCTGGGATGAATTTTATAACTTTCTTTCCTGCTTTTACTTCTGCATCGTACAATGCTGTATATTTTTGATTGTCAGCTTCATTGGCACGCAATATGCCATCGCCAATTGTAGCTGGACGCTGTATGTCAGCAAATGGGAATCCACTCTTGAATTGCGCCAATTGGCGCTCTACTTGTTCAGGAGCAATTCCGCGTTGCTTTAACTGCTCCAAATCTTTTGAATCTAACATATCTTATTTTTTTACGATTGGTTATGTTATCCTCTTATTTCAAATTCTATCTGTTTTACCTGTTGTGCAAAATCTTTGTCAGTCTCCATCATATCTTTTACAGCTTTACACGAATATAGCACCGTTGAGTGGTTTCTGTTGCCCAATTTTAATCCTATTGTCGAGAGGCTTGTTTGAGTCATCTCTTTGCATAGGTACATAGCTACTTGCCTAGCCATCACAATTTCGTGTTTGCGTGTATTCTTTTGTAATGAAATGGGGTCTATTTTATAGTGATTAGAAACGATGCGAATAATATTGTCGACGTTTATTTCTCGCACTTCAGTTTTCACTAAGTGTCCTACTGCTTGTCGAGCTACATCTATTGTTATATCTTCATGCGTAAGTGTTGCAAATGCCAGCATTGAATAGAGCGACCCTTCAAGTTCGCGTACACTACCTGTTACATTAGTTGCTATGTAGTGTATTATTTCGTCTGACATACGTATTCCGTCTTTTGTCACTTTACTCTTTATTATCTTCATTCTAGTGTCTAAATCTGGCATTTTTACCTCAACTACTACACCAGATTTGAATCGTGACAATAAACGGTCTTCCATTCCATCCATTTCTGCCGGACTTTTATCGGCTGCTAATATTATTTGCTTTTTGTTTTGTTGCAAATGATTGAATATTTGGAAGAAAACATTTTCAGTACCTTGTTTACCTGCTATTTCTTGTATGTCATCAACAATCAGAACATCAATCATCTGATAGAAGTTCATGAAGCCATTAATAGCATTATTTCGACCTGCATCCATAAATTGGTGCATAAATCGATTGGCTGACAGATAGATAACATTGCGCATTGGGTCTTTCTTTTTCACATCGGCACCAATGGCTTGTATGAGGTGTGTTTTCCCTACACCGCTATTACCAAATACAAATAATGGGTTAAAAGCATTCTCGCCTGGTTTCTGGGCGACAGCCATAGCCACACTTATAGCAAATTTATTTCCTTCGCCTAATATGTATGAATCGAAGGTAAAATCACCATTTAGTTGTGGGTCGATATTGAGAGGTTTGCTACCAACTATAGCAAATGGATTGTCGATATTTTTATCTCGAGGAACCCAACCACCACCCATAGGCTGACTTTGCTTGCGACCAAACTCGGTAATAGTTGAATCAGGTGTAGGCTCGCTTACCTCTGGATATTTATATACCAAAGTAGTATTCGGACCGGCTACTCCTTGAACAGCTTGACATAATTGATCAAAATATGGACCTTCAAGTTTCTCTATAAAGTCTCTTGTTGGTATTTCTAATGTTAGAGTTTCCTTTTCAAAACTAATTGGACGCACTGGAGCAAACCATGTTTTGTATGCTGCAGCACTAACACTCTGTTCTATTATCTCAAGGCATTGTTGCCATATTTTGTCACAGTCTGCCATCTTCAATTTATTGTGATAAACTTTGCAAAGTTGTGCAAAAGATATTGTAAAAAAAAATAGCTCTCTTGTTGATTTTGTATTTTTTTCTGATAAGTCAGTGCTGATTATTTTACTGAAACTTCCTTACCATTGTCAAAGGCCTTAATTTTTGCTGCGCTATATGTTTTTAGCAGTTTTTGCAAAGCCTCTTCTGCTTCACTTTTATCTCTAAATTGCCCCATAAGGTATTCATACGTTTTCTTATTCTTGTGATATTCAATAACCTTATGTCCGTCAATTTCGGTTGGAAAATCGAGTGGTACTTCCGATGTAGTTAGGCTTACTGAATAGACCAATCCTACCATAGCTATGCCATTGCCTGCATCAGAAAAATATGTATTCCGACCAAAATTTATTGCCGATATTTTAACGTAGCGCGATGGATTTAATCTAACATCGACAAGTAGGCGATTCAGATTTTCTGACGACTCTGCTAATTTATCGTATAATTTACTATCATTTAATAATTTACCTATTGAACCTTGTGCACTATCAACACTCTCTATCATATTTCCTAATGAGGCTACTGTTGAGTTAAGTGTGCTTACAAGTGTATCGATATTACTTGCTGCCAATTGCTGCGAAAATTGTCCTAATCCATCGAGTGTTTTGTTTATGTTGGAACTTTGCGAACTAAGTGTTGTCATTAACGTGTCAAGTCCGTTGATACTTTCAGTCAAAGCACCATGTGTCGATGTCATTCGGCCTATATTGTTTGATATTGATTGCAAATTTTCAAGTGTTTTATTGAGTGCATCAATTGCCGATGCTAAATTTTTCCCATTTTCACCACCCAATATATAATTGACACTCTGAAGTGCAGTGTCGATGCCATTAGCTATAATTGAGGCTTTATCTTTTAGCGGTACAAGTTGATCTGTTAATCCTAAGCGTATGTCGGATGTTAATGTGTCGCCATTTTCAGCCATTTGTTTGCTATTACCCCATACTAAATCGATGCCCATACCACCCAAAAGATCGGTTGAATATATA
>JBGUYH010000015.1:0-4881 GCA_045118595.1 Bacteroidales bacterium
ATTTTTGTCCATCCATTACTATTTCTAATCTCAACTTGTGTTGGCTGCAATGCTATGCGCTCTCCATTGGTTGTAGTAGTCTCTATTAGCGACATCTTTTTTAGTTGTTCTTTATGCAAAGCTACTTTAATTGTATCACAAGTTCTTCTATCTCTGTCTATATACAAATAGACCAAAATTGTATCATTGCCACACATAACAGAATCTGAACAAAATATTTCACTTGAATAGTAACTATTAACGTAGTTGTAACTATGTGGTATTTTGGCAAACTTATCTTCTGCAACATCGACGATAGCTACTGAATTGTCATATTGATATTCATTGTTAATATCATCAAATATTGTCATATATGAAAAATACAAATTAGTATCAACAATTGCATACAGATCAGAGTTATAGCCACATTTGGTTATATTTTGCATATATCCTAACACTTGTACTCCGCTACTATCAGGTAGCGATTCGAGCCACACTCGCAAATCGTTACGGTTTTTAAATGGCATCTCAGCTGATGGATTAGCTGCTACGGCTTCAGCTATGCGAGTATTCATCACTCTACGAGCTATTTCGTTATAGTTTAATGGATGTGCTGATGAGAGTAAAAGCAAAACTCCAAATAATAATTCTATCCAATTAATACGGCGCGATTTCGTGATTATCAGACCAAAACAAACAACATAGAACCATCCATTAAGTGTTAACATATAGAGACGATTAGCTGTAATACCATAATCTGACAAACGACGAAATATGCCAACACTCATCAGCGCCACAAGTGGTATTACTAACATTGGCAAGTAGCGTATGATAAACTTTTCAAATCTATTACTACTACTGGCAACAATGGTTGGATAAAGCATCCTGTTAACTAATATTAGACCAAACATCATCACACTAACCATTGTCGACACAGTGCCATTAGGCAATTGCCACGCCATTATTATCTTGCCTAAATATGCATAGAGCACAACAACATAGAGTAATATAAGAGGAATGAACAGATAACGAAGCACACCTATTCCAAATTTTGTTGATGCTATATTTCTGTCGTGCTTATCTGCACCTTTTGGTATGCGCGATATGGTTATGACGGTTGGTAAGAATTGCATGAAAACAATAAATATCGATGCTACTATTTTGCTATGGCACGTATAACTAATATCGATGCCAAACAACGTCAACACACCCTCAAATAGTATTATCAACCCTGCTGTTAAAATGCCACAAACAATCCAAGCTCCGACTCCATTTATTATAAATTGGCGTGTAAAACTATATGCTTCAACATCATCGTTATTCTTAATAAATGGCAAGTTAAAAATACCCAACAGAAAAGCTACAAACACGGCGACACGAGCCATATACACAGCTATCGAATATTCATTATCATTCATCGTGTGCAATAAATAGGCATCAAGAGCAAGCAAGATGTGCGATATGACAAAAAATGTCATTACAATTCTTGGCTTACTTGCCTCTTCTATCCACAAATGAAACATAAGCGACATTAGTACACCTGCCGAGAGATAATAAGTTAGAACGCCATAATAATCTTCTACATTCACCATATAAATAAATGCAGCTGTTAGCGCACATACAAATGCAATGGCTATAGGGAAACGCATAATAGCATCGCGAGTCACATCAACAATTGTCGCAATGTTCAATTTGAAAATATTTTTCATACTTATTCGATTGTTTGTTGCTTGCAAATTTAAACAATAGTAGTTTTGTTGAGTCTATTCATAATACCATTTTAGAAATGAAATCGACAAACGAAATACATTCTGACCTTTTGGCTATGGCCGACGAAGAATATGCTCAATTCAATCGGAAACTTATGCCAAACATTGCCAGAGATGCTATTGTAGGTGTGCGCACACCACAACTGCGTACCTATGCCAAACAGTTATTCAAAAATCAATGTATAGATGATTTTCTGAACAACGTGCCACATAGCCTTTTTGAAGAGAATCAGTTACATGCTTTTTTACTTTCTGAATTGCGCGATTTCGACCTATGTATGAACCACTTAAACACGTTTCTTCCCTACGTTGACAATTGGGCTACATGCGACCAACTATTACCTCGCTGTTTTGCAAAAAACAAGTTGCAACTATATAGCGCTATTGAGCAATGGATAAAAAGCGAACACGAATATACTGTGCGCTTTGGCATTGGCACATTAATGCGTCATTTCCTCGATGCCGATTTCGATCCTAAACATTTAGACATTGTTGCATCAATATGCCGCAACGAGTATTACATAAAAATGATGCAAGCTTGGTATTTTGCTACTGCACTTGCTAAACAATACGATGCTACCATCACCTACTTAGTTAATGAGAAACTAAGCATATGGGTAAATAACAAGACTATACAAAAAGCCATAGAGAGTTATCGGGTTAGCAATGACCACAAAGCATATTTACGTACATTAAAGCGCAAAGAATAAAAAAACAACCGTTTCACACTCATCATATCTGAGTATGAAACGGCATCTCCAAAGAAAAACGCTTCTGTCTGTTGGCTATTATTCAGAATCTTTGCTTTTCAGATAGTCGCAAAATATTTCAGCTGCCGACCCTACACGATATGTACATGGGCGCTTAGCGTAATATTCTGCTATTTGTGGTGTAGGCGCTATTGGTGTATCGCCCTTTGACTTTTGCAATATCTCGCGACAAATCATCGTATCGTGATGCATAGCTTTAAATTTATCGGCAAGCATTCTGACCGTATCGAAGTTTAACTTTCTGCCAGCAACATCAGTTGGTTGCGTTGTGCCACATTCAAGACCTGCCAGCATAAACATTGCCGATGCTGCTCCACATACTTCACCCATACGTGCTATACCACAGCCAAAACTTGAACTTATGCGTAGGGCAAGTTCTGAATCTAAATTGTACACGTCGGCAAATGTAAGAGCTATAGCTTGGGCGCAATTGTAACCTTGCATATAGTTTTCAATTGCCATAGTCATGCGCTGCACTTTGTCAAGTTTGTTTGTTGTTGTCATTTGTTGTTGTGTATATTGGGGAATTGAGTTTTAATGTTGTTTTATTGCACTTATCGGACATGCACCTACACATGTATCACAGCGCAAACAATCTGGATGTGCATAACCGGCATCACTACCTTTTGATGTATATGGGTCGAGTTGCATCGGACAATATCTGCTACATATCTTACAACTTTTGCAACTACTCGCCACCTTAATGCGCCATGTAGCAGCTTTGCTTGAGCTCTGAGTAACGTAATTAGACAAAGTACCCATCGGACAAAAGGTGCACCATGCTCGAGGTGAGTAGACTACTCCAAGTGCTATACCCACTATTGTTGTTGCTACAATAAGTCGCCAAAAAACAAATCCCATATCAGCCCAATTACCCCATGCAAAATAAAACTGCACGGCAAACATTAGCATAATAAACGCTAACATAAATATTCTAAATCCATCAGAACGAAGCCAACGTGGTATTGTTTGTTTGCGACTTATGCGACTAATTATGTTGCTATAAAAGTTTCCTCGCGGACATATATGTCCACACCAAAAACGGCCTCTAAATGTAGCCATAAGCACAGGGCCTATCATGCATATTAGAGCTACCCAACCAACTATTGGGAAAAACCATCCTAAAATGATGTAGACAAAAAGGATAAGCCACAACATAATATTAGGCTAACAGAGCCTCCAATTGCTCCTTTAGTTGTGTACGAGGTAATGCACCTACCGACATGCGTGGATCACCATTTTTTGAAACAAAAAGCAACGATGGTATAGAACGAATACCAAACGAACTTGCTATTTCTGGTTCTGCATCAACATCAACTTTGTACACATCTATTTTACCTGCATAGGTATCGCTAAATTCATCAATCAGTGGCGACATAGCTCGACACGGACCACACCATGGTGCAAAGAAATCGATTATAGCAGGACGATCGCCTTTAAACTTCCACTCACCATTGTTATTTTCAAAATCGGCCACTTTCTCTATAAAATCGGCCTTTGTTAAAATTGTTGCTGCCATTTCTTTTACGTTTTAAGTTATTGAGTTTTTAAGTTTATAAATACTATTTCTAGTTATTAATATTCAGCTTTGCTGGACATTTATCATCGACAAAACAACGTAGTATCTCAGGAACACTAACACTGCTACAATCAATGCTTGCTATTTTTTGTTCACCTGCAGGAGTTAAACAAAAACGCATCACTCGCTTATCTTCCTTACATAGTTTGCGTAATATCAAATCCTTCTTTTCCACACTACCTATCACTTTCGACGTACACGAAGCACTCAAACCTAATCGGTCTGCCAATTCACTTGCTGTTAAACACCCCACCTGACTGAGTATTGCCAATAGTGTTAGTTCGTTATAGTTAAGACCAAAATTCTTTATTATCGAATTTTCAAATTCGTCAACAGCTAAGTATATCTGACGAAGCTTGCATATTTTGTCATTCTCCATTGCTACTGTTATTTCTCATTTGCGCTGCAAATATAAATATAATTTCCATTGGAAAGTATTTTATGCTGGAAAATATTTCTCGATTTAAATAGTTTTAACTAGTCATATAAAAAAATACCGATTCAACCATTAAGATTGAATCGGTCGATTGTATAATATACTCTTTACTTATTACTCTTTACTTATAACTTTTTACTTATTACTCCACACCTTATTTTGTTTCCGCTCTTACACGCAGAGTAACGCACTCATACGAACATACCATCTTGTTAATTAGAGTATTATGCTTATTTATGAGTCCCCCAAAATTACCGTTCAAAATTTGGACTCTGAGCGATAGAATGCGTATTTTGCTACATTCTAATACTCGATTGTTACAGAAAAACTCGCATAAAACAAGGTGAA
>JBGUYH010000016.1:0-21644 GCA_045118595.1 Bacteroidales bacterium
ATATAAAACTCGACAAAGCTTCTGACAACGGATTACCACCTAACGAATATTTTGAGTATTACACTAAGCAACTGCTCGATAAGCAAAACAATAATAATTCGGCTGACGATGGCAATGCTGCTAATAACAATGAACAAGCGACTACCGAGCAGCAGCAACAACAGCAAGCTAAAGCACAACAGAGCCAATTGTGGAACGAGGATGAGGCTCGTGCTCACGACATAAATCAGATAATAGAGCGAACAACCAGTTGGGGTACATTGCCAGGCAGCCTTGTTGAACAGATTATAGCTTCGGCAGCAGCGCGTTTGGATTATAGGCGCGTGTTGAGTGGCTTTCGTGCATCGGTCATCTCAAGCAAACGTCGACTCACCCGTATGCGACCCAATAGACGTACGGGGTTTGAGAATATGGGCAGCCTCTATCGCTACACCACACAATTGCTTGTGGCTGTGGATGTGAGTGGTTCGGTTAGCAACGAAGCTATAAGCAACTTCTTGGCTGTGATAAATCGTTTTTTTAAGTATGGCATTGAAAATATCGATGTGGTTCAGTTCGATAGTTGTCTTGGCGAAGTAACTACATTGCGCAAAGCAAAACAAAGTATGGTTGTAATGGGACGTGGTGGCACTAATTTTCAGATATTAGCCGACTATGTAGCTCTGCACCCAGAGTACGATGGTTTGGTAGTATTTACCGATGGTTATGCACCGCATCCAACTTTGCCACCTAATTGTAAAACCCGAATACTTTGGGTGTGCGATGGCACAGATAGCTACAATGCTAACCATGCATGGATGGAGCAAATAGGTAGGTGCTGTGTTATCTTATAGTAAATAAGAAAGGTCGGCAACCATCACGGCGCCGACCTAAGCATTTTTCTTTATGAAACTCAAAACTCTATGCTATGATATAATAACACTTTTGCAAAGTAGTTTAGATGTCATCAGGAATCTTTAGGAGGTATGGATTATAGAGAAGCTTAATATAACCAAGTATATTATCAGTACTTTCTGTTTCCGATGCATATAGTCCTAATAGGTCTATTTTATAATCAGTAGAACCTAATTGTCCTCCAAATTGAGCAACTTGATTATCTTTACTAAATACAAACTTCAATGAAGATACAACTGAAGTACTAAATGTTGGTTCGTATTCACTATTACCAAAAGCGTTAAAAATGTAGTATGAACTTAATTGACCTAAAAGTTGAGCATTTGCGATGCTTATTGTTGCATTTTCTTTGTCAACAGTGATGGCAAACGACCAATTGTAATTAGGAATTAAAAGAGAATAATTGCCTTCTGAATCTTTAACTATTTGAGCAAGAAAATATCCCAATTTGTCAGTTTTAGCTCCTTCGTCATCTGATTGATAGAACGCCAAGTAATAATCGCCGCACAGAGCATATTGTGTAACGGTGAGTACATCGTCAATGCCATCATCGGCAGGACCAGTGTGTAGCGTTATTTCGGCTTGGCGATAGTTGCCAGTGGTGTTAGCTGTGAATGTGAGTGTTATATTGTCATCGTTCACTGTTAAGTTAAGCCATTCGGGCAATTCACCATATTCAACACTGAGGCTATGACGCAAGCTAATGCTTATTTCTTGTGCAGCTTCATCAGCCAATATGTTGTTCTTCTCAATTTCGTAAATCAAGTTACCATCTTGCGATACGAGTATTGAGTCGTTGACTTCGCCAGCATGGAATACAACATAGCCACTGCGAGTGTTTTTGCCAGCGTTTTCGGTAGATGTAAGCACAATGCCCGTTTCGTTGGTCGATGGTTTAAGCCATTCAGGGAAAGCGGTGAATTCGATAGTGAAGTTGCATTCTGCATCGATATTAGTATCGCCAGCCTCAGAAGGTATGCTTATTTTGTGCTTGTCAACGCTGAGTACAACGCCATGTGCTTGAGCTATGAACACCGAGTCGGTATTATTGCCAACGGTGTAGTATACGTATGTAGAGCGCGAATAACCAGTGGTGTTTGGCTGCACGTTGAGGTATGCCGAATCGGTATCGAACGATGTAGTAATCCATTCAGGAACATTGCTAAACTCGATGTCGACATTGTGGCGAACGGCAAAGCTGACAATACCACCATCGGCACTTACGTTAGCATCTGCGCCTTCGGTAGCGTAGCTTAGTCCGCGCTGTTGCACGGTGACACTTATCGAGTCGCCACCCTGATAGATTACGAGTCGGGCTGCACGAGCATAGTAGTCGTTGTTTTGCACGGTATATGCGTAGACGTTAGAACCTTCAACCTTGACAGTAATCCAGTCCGACACCGAACTACGTGCCGATATAGCGCCTTCAGAGGCTATTTTAACAACGGCAGTATCGGCTTTTGCATTCAAGTCGAGGTGTGACGACTCTATTTTTATCTTCGAAACAGGAAGTATGTAGCTGCTCTCTTCTTCGTCGCAGCTAACGGCAGCAGCACACAAAGCTGCTGCCATAGCGAATATATGTATGTGTTTCATAGTATGTCAAAAAAATGGTTACTTCTTGGTGAGAATAGGATTCCAAATGCGGTCGAACCAACCAAGATAGTTTGCACTTGTAAGTACCGATGAGCTGTAAGCACCAATTTGTACGCCAGTGAAATTATATCCAACAACTTCACCTTGGTTGAACTCGATGATGGTACCATCCTCTTCGGTGTCGGTGAACTGACCTCCAAATTCATAACCATCGTAGTGAGATGTCCAATATAACTCTTTGGTTATTAGTTGAGTTCCAAGATAGTATGTTGTACCTTTTGCGTTGGTGAATGTGCCAACAAATGAATGGCTCTTGAAGCTGAGTGTGAATGTCGACACATCAAGCGACATAGGGAAGATGTAATCAAGTGATGGAACTGACAATACTACTTCTCCGTCTTCGTCTTGTATGAGTTGTGCATCTTCAACATAGCTATTACCATTGTTATCTTTAAATGAGAGATAGTATTCGCCAAACATATCCGAAATCAATATCGAATCAGTTCTTCCATACATCTCAATTGGTAAGTATGCTTTGTGTACATAGCCACTTTGGTTTTCTGCTATTTCAACAATGAGTTCGTTGCCTTCTGTTGTTACGTTGTACCAGTCGCCACCTTGACCAAATGTTATTTCATTGATATGTCTGACGGTAAAGCGCAATGTCTCTCCGTTCGATGAACCAACTATGTATTTAGGCAGAACATCGGCACTAATTTGTACACTAAACTTAGTGTTAGAAGCGATGTCGGTCAGCGAAAGGTCATTGTCATTATAAACAAAATCACTTACGATATTGCTGCCGAGTGTAGTGTTTTCATAGAGGCGAAAACCATTGTTGGTAATTACGAATGGGATACCATTTTCGTCATCGTCAGAAGTGTAAATATGTCGGTTTTGAATATTGATACGACCCAATTTCTGACCATTGAGTGCTATAGCATCGATAAACAGGCTATCTTGCAAATCAACAACATGTTTGATATACTCTTCGGCAGGTTGTGTGAGGCGGTGAAGCCAAACAGTGTTACCATTGCGTTTGCCATGTAGTTTTACAACGTTGGTAGCTATGCTATCGATGAGAAACTCAAAGTCGCCACCTTGTGCTTGGTATTCATCTGCCGAAGGTGTGGCAAAATAGTGAAGTAGCACATTGTAAGTATCGAATGAGAGAATAGCGCCGTCGTCGCTTTTGAACTTATAGAGTGATGTCTCTTCACGCGATGGGTCTAATTCGCTGCGTACTGTAGCGTTTAGTCCGTCGAAACTAACGGTGTATGCTATTCCGCCATATTCGATGTTGGCACCAGGGTAGTAGTCCAATGCCCAGCCATATTCAGCATTTTCGAGCACTTGAGCAGTTTCGTTGAGCCTGTTGTTCATGCGCTCTGTAGCTGTTTGGCTAAAAATGTCGTCATCGTCATTGTTGCAGGCAGTAAACAGAGCCGTTGTGGCGATGGTGAGTATATAAAGTGTCTTTTTCATAATAGTGGTCATTTAACAGTTAGGTCAGTTAAGTCTATTTCACCATTTGTAACGTTGTTTTCGCGCATCAAAATGCTGTTGCGAAGTTCGGTGATGTCGATGTTCCAACTCTCGGCCATATATTTTTTCACAATAGCGAGTTTGGTGTTGATAGCGTTAGCACCATCACCTGCGGCTTTTATCCACTTATCCCACTGCTCTGGTGTGTTGCAGACGTAGGTTGATAGCATTTCGGCAAAATCTTCGGTGTCGGAGTGCTGCGAATAGGCTGTGATGAATCCGTGTGTGAGGTAATAGCTTTCAGCATCGTATGGTTCTTCGCTCCAGTTATCGGCCACATATCCGCTACCTGTTACCTCCTTAAAGTCGGTAGGGTAGTCTTTGGTCTGATTCAAAATGTGGGTAAACTCATGGTGAATAGTTTTGAAGTAGTATTCGTTCAAAATATCAGCATTGTCGAGAAGTGACGATAAATAGTTGACACCTGTTAAGAGTATCTTTTTGCCACTCTCTGCAGTACCGAGAATGAACGTACCATTGTTACGATATTCAAATTCACCAATGAGGAAGAGCATTTTTGGGAAATAGGCACGTGTAAAATCGATGCCAGCCGATTCATCATAGGCTTCAAGACAAAGGTATTTCACAAGGTGTGCCATAACAATAGCTTCATTGTAGTCGACAGGTATTGTATAGTAGTCCATATCGGCCTCAATGTCGGAATATCGATATTTAAAGTCGATGTTGTATGTTTCGACATAGTTGGCGCGTAGCCACTTATCGAGTTCTGTTTGCTGCTTCTCAGGCTCAACGTTGATAACGCTTGTGTCAGAAAGCTCGTCGTTGTCGCATGATGTGCACATTGCAGTTGTGAATGCAGTGGCTGCGAGCAGATATATTATATTTTTGTTCATTTCTGTCATTTTTATCGTGAAATAAAACTATCGAGGGTTAGCTTCAAAACCAGCAGCAATCGATTCCTGTGGCACTTGTATTGCGCGACGTAGGTCATCTTTTGTGAGAGTGTCGTTCACCTTAGCCGGACGGCTTTTTTCGTTCATGGTGCGGCGCACTATTTCGATACCGTAGCGGCGCACATCGAACCAGCGCATACCAGCTTGTAGTGTTTCGATGCGACGGAATCCGAGTACGCATTGTAGCATTGTCTCTTGTAAGCTACCCTCAGCATCGATGCTGAACGATGGATTGATGTGTTTCTTAACTGTCGATTCTAAGCCTGTGCAGTATTTGATACTATTATAGAATGTTTGTATCAACTCAGGTGTGAGTATCGTGTCGGTTTGGATAATGTTGTGCATCCACATATCGAGGTCGTTGGCTGCATCATCATATTTGCCTTGCATAACACGTGCTTCAGCGCGGTTGATGAGGCACTCGTCGGTAGTGAAGGCTGGATATGTAGTGCGATAATAGCCAATGCCGTTGGTTGGGTCTGTCTCTTCAAAAATGTATGGCAGTTTCCAGAATATGGTTTTCTCCATATTGGTAGCACTGTACACTTTCATGTCAGAGTAGAATTTACCACTTCCCCAAATATTGCTAGCGTTGCCTGTTTCGTAGTTGGCCAAGTAGTTGCCATGTGCATAGCGAGCTCCATATCTATATGGTCCGAAGCAAAGTCCCATATATGAGTATGATGGTATTAGGAGTAGGTTTGCATTAACCGAAGCGTCAACATAATGGCGTGTAATGGCTTCTGCTGTTTGAGTCATGCCTGCAATGTAACTCCAATCGCGTAATATGTTAGCAGGTGAATCGCCTAAGCAGAGGTCGGCATAGCGCTCTGCTTCTGCCCAGTTCTCATAGTAGAGGTAGAAACGAGCGGCAAAGGCATAGGCTGCGTTCTTGCTGAAGTGGAATTTCTTTATCTCCGAAGTACCTTTGTCGATGAGTGGCAATGCCGCCAATATGTCGCGCTCTATCTTTTCGTAAGCCTCTTTCAGAGTGCCACGTTCGTAGTGTGGATTGAGCTCTGTCTCTGGCTTTTCTGGATATGGCAGACCGAGAACAGTGTTACATGTTTTGCTGTTGTAGGGCAAGCAGAATTCATTGACGAGTATGAAGTAGTTATATGCGCGGCAGATGAGTGCTTCGCCTTTGCTTTCACGCAAACTTTCGGTTTCTGCACCGCCCAACTCCTCAATGCTCAATAGTGCTTGGTTCGCAGCTGCTATGCCACCATAACAAGCGTCCCAAAGTTGTTTCGGACTTTCATTATTGTCTTCTGTAACATCTTTCCAAGCATATACTTGATCAAGAAAACGGTCTGTATTTGGGTTGCCATCGAATTCATCAACGTTGTCGCTCATGTATTCGTTGATAAGTAAGTAGTCGCTTTCAGGGTATGCTGATACGAGCAACTTAGCTATTTTGGCTTCACTATTAAGTTCGGCACGGTTGTCGGGCAATGTGTCGAGGTAGTCGTCACATGCCGTTAGTGCAATTGCCGATGCTATGATATATTTAGTTGTTTTCATTATTGTTAATTGTTTTTGGTGATGAATTAGAAACCTGCTCTGAGCGAAAGTGTAAACTGCTTAGGCATAGGTGTTGCTACACCACCAGTGTTGAAGAACTCAGGATCCTGACCATGCAATTTGCTATCAGAGTAGAGCAATGCGATGTTTGAGGCTTGGAATTTGAGAGAAAGTGTTGACATACGCAATTTCTCAATCCACTGATGTGGGAATTCATAACCGATCGAAACCTCTTTAAAACGTATGAAATCACCTTTGGCAGTGCGTGCAGTTGAGTAGTTGTATGCGCTGTAAGCATTGCCGAGGTCGGTGTCGTTTTTGTTCTGACGTGCACTGGCTATTACTGGTATGTCTGTGTATTTTTCATCACCAGCTACAACCCAACGGTTTTTGAAGGTGTTAGGTGTTGCTGTCATATCGCTATATCTGTTTGAGAATATAGGGTCGAGGCGAATGATATTACCAAATGAATAGGTGAAGAATGCGTTGAATGTTATGTTCTTCCATCTGAATGTGTTGCCCAATCCGCCAACGTCTGTAGGATCGGCACTACCTTCATATTTTAAGAATTTGAGTTTTTCTGGGTCGCGTTCCTGGAAGTTGATGTCAGAAATGGTTACTTCACCCTCTTGGTTGATGAATGTAGGCAAACCTTCGTTGTTGAGTCCCATAAATGGTATTGAGAAGATGCTCTTCGTTGGGTATCCCTCAAGTGCATAACCAGTACCTTGTATGAGGTCGTTTACCGACATATGAGAGTAGAGTTTGCTAACTTCGTTGTAAGTATGTGAATAAGTAAAACTTGTTGTCCAACTAAAGTCAGTGGTCTTGATATTCGTTGTATTAATGCTTATCTCGATACCTCTCGACTTCATCTCAGAAACGTTACCCTCTTTGTATGTTGCACCACCCACACCTTCGGTTGTAATTGTACCGATGAGGTCATAGTTGTTACGTAAGTAAGCTTCGGCAACTATTTGGAAACGATCGTCTAAGAATCCAGCATCGACACTAACGTTGAACTCGTTTTTCTTTTCATAAGTTAAGTCGTTGTTTGCTAAGAGGTCGATGTAGAGACCTGTTTCGCGGTCAGATGTAAGTGGACGCCAATATGTTTTACTGCCTATTTTGATAAGCGAGTTGTCAACGTTGGCAGGACCACGGTCAGCTGTCAGCGAATACGATGCTTTAACTGTAAGATGCGACATTATAGGGTTCAAAGTGCTGAAGAACTCCTCTTCGTGGGCGTTCCAAGCTGACGAAACGTTCCATGTAGGCAACCAACGTGCAGAGCGGCTACGACCAAGTTTGTTACTTCCTTCGTAGCGACCTGTGAAGTTGATTATGTAACGACCCATGTATGAGTATGTTGCAACACCAAAGAATGAAGCGTTGCGACCATGCGTATTGTCAAGTGTGAAGTAGTTCGAGCTCTTTTTGAGCACAAGGTAGCTTGGCGATGCTACTTCGCCATTATCGTATTCCATACCCCAACCACGGAACCAACTTGCATGGCGGTCTACACTGTTAAGCTCCATACCAGCATAGAAATTCACAATATGAGTGTCGGCAAATGTATTGTTGTATGTGGCCGATAAACGAGCATCGAGACCTGTCATTTTGCGGTCTGTACGGCTATATATACCACCTGAAGGCAATACTGTCTTTGGTAGTGCATATATATCTTCGTCGTCGGTGTAGAGATTATTGTTGTTTTTACGAATGGTTGATGTCTCCATTGCTCTGTATGCCAAAGCATTGTTCGCATCGTCTTTCACAATGTTCTCTTGTGATGTGGTTGAGTATTTTATAGCACCTAATGCCGATAATTCGAGTTGTTTAATAGGTTTCACTTTAAATTCGCCCTGAAACTTAACATCGACAACATTCAAGTCAATGTAGTTGTTGTCCAACTCATGGAATATGTTGAATTTGGCATAGTTGCGTGTATAGAACTCATTGGGGTCGAGTGTACGGCTTGTGTTGAGTGCGTACGAATATGGGTTGATGTCGAATGCACGCGAAACAACACCTGTTACAGCGTTACGTTCGCTGCTGAGTGTACCAGGAGCACGTTGCTTACGATATGAAGCGTTGCTGATGATGTTGAGGCTAACTTTGTCGGTGATGTTGAAATTGACGTTAGCGTTAGCTGTATATCTGTTCACTTTGCTCTGTCGGCTCCAACCTGGGTCAATCATTGCACTAAGCGATGTGTAGTACTGTGCTTTATCTGTACCACCCGAAATGCTTATTGAGTGTATTTGTTGTATCTCGGTAGAGAAGAGACGATCGAACCAATCGGTATTGCGATACTCAGCGCTACGCAGATAGGCTGCACGTGCTTCTGGAGTATTTTCGAGTGCAAAAAGTCCAGTTGTTGGGTCGTATTGACTTAGCAATTGATACATCTTACCATATACACCACTTGTTGCGCTTGTTGCTGTCTCGGCATAGTTCAGATAACCTTTTTGCTCCAACTCTTGAAGCACGCTCATCTGATCTTGTGAGTTCATAATGTCGAAGTGGCGGTACGATGGTTTTAGTCGCATAGTAAACTCGCCAGTGTAGTTGATGCGAGCTGTACCAGCTTTACCTTTCTTTGTCGTTACAACAATCACACCTGCCATAGCACGTGCACCATAGATTGATGTTGCCGAACCGTCTTTCAGAATTTGGAAGCTCTCAATATCTTCAGAGTTCAAACCAGCAATGGCTGAACTTATAAGGGTATTGGCATCGCCCGACGAAAGGTCATCGGCACTAACTTCAACCACATCTTCCATTATGATGCCATCAACAACCCATAGTGGTTTTGAGCTGCCGAATATTGACGTGGCTCCACGCACGCGTATCTTTGGAGCAGCACCAAATGAACCGCTTACGTTCTGCACCGAAACACCAGCTGCGCGTCCTTCGAGTGAGCGGCTTACATCGGCTATACCATCGAGTTTTGCATCCAATGCATTTACTTTTGTAGTTGAACCTGTGAAGAGTCGTTTGTCGGTTTTTACCATACCTGTTACAACCACTTCTTCCAATTCGGTTGAACTTTGTAGTGTTACTTCCATGCCATCGTGAGCTGGTTGAGTTTGGGTATCCATTCCCACGAAACTGAAGGTTAGTTCTGTACCTTCTTTTACATTGTTCAAGCGGAATTTGCCATCCATATCGGTAACTGTACCTTGTGAAGTGCCTTTCACAATGACAGCTGCGCCTATCACAGGCAATCCGTCGTCGGCCGATATGACGGTACCTTTCACCGTCGTCTGGGCCATAGCCATTGGTATGCACAACATTACAATGGCAAGTGTTAGTAGTAAACGTTTTAGCATAAGTTTTGCTTGTTTTAATTTAGGTTTTATTATTGTTTGGATGATAATGCAATGAGGTTGTATATATATTCTATTTAATTTTAATGAATAAATATATACTATCGCACGTCGAAGAAACGTACGTTTATTAATGCGTCATCGGTAAAAATGGGCTGATATGGGGCGCTAATTATGCGCTATCATTGTCGAGAAGAACTATGATGCTGACAAATTACATATATGCACACCTGACTCATACATAAAAGTGTCTTTTTGTTTTGCTCTCTGTTGTTAATTTTTAACATCTATTGTTACTTTTAGGGGTTGGTTATAGCTTTGTCGTTCAATATTAAATGACGATACAAAAGTATGCATTAAAAATCAAATTCTAAGTAAAATGTACTAAAAGTTGAAAAAGAAAAGCATTTCGTTGATAAAACTTTCGGTTTTATACCAAGTATATGGTATCTCCGTGTAACTAAATAAGTGAGTTATATAAAACAAAATAATTAAAATTGTAAATATTTAATACAAATGCATTACTATAGTGACTTATTACACTTAATTATGGACTATTATTCACAAGGTTGATGTAATATGTGTAATCTGTTATTTTTTGTTAATGGATAATTATCCGTTTGCTATATTGTAACTAATTCGTCCCTAAATTTTTACATTTTGTTCATATCAGACTGAGCATTTGATTGTAATTTTCGTCCATTCAAATCCTTGATAAATAACTATGAAAAACAAACTTCTACTGCTGTTGCCGATTGTTCTGCTTTTGTATCTATCGTCGTGCGAAAGTGGCACTTCTCGCAGCCAAGAAATTCACAATGGTATTGTCGTAGCTACAAATAGCGTTGTGCTAAAGGTGCAATTTGTTACGCCGCAGACGGTGCGTATTCAGAAATGGTTGCCCAATGGTTCGGACGAAAAACAAAGTCTTGTGGTAGTGGCTGATACTTCTCAAAATGTTGATTTTGTGATAGATGAATCGAGCCGAATGTTGTCGCTCACTACACAGAAGCTGCGTGTAGATATAAATAAACACACGGGCAACGTCAGTTTCATCTCTATTGATAATGACGAACCGCTTCTGTGCGAAGATGGCTGCAATTTTACGCCCGTTGTATATAATACCGATTCGGCATTCACAGTGAGCCAGCAGTTTGCACTGAGTGCCGACGAGTCTATCTACGGACTTGGTCAGCATCAGAATGGTTATGTGGATTTGCGTGGTAAAACGGTGATGCTGGCGCAGTCCAATACCGAGGCTGCTGTGCCTGTATACACATCGTCGAAGGGCTATCTAATCACTATCGACAACTATTCGAAAATTGTTTTTGCCGACGATGGCGTGCGCACACAGTCGTTCACGTGCGACGTGGCGGATAATATCGATTACTACTTCTCGTTTGGCAAAACTATCGATGGCGCAATTGCCGAATATCGTCATCTGACGGGCAATGTACCTATGTATGGTCGTTGGGCGTATGGCTATTGGCAGAGCAAAGAACACTATGATACGCAAGACGAGGTGCTTTCGGTGGCGCGTAAGTATCGCCAATTGCATATTCCTATCGATAATATTGTGCAAGATTGGGACTATTGGAATGGCAATGCCAATTGGGGCAGCATGGAGTTTCATCCGGCTATCTTTCCCAAGCCAACGCAGATGGTCGACGAGTTGCATAATATGAACTACCATTTTATGATTTCTATTTGGCCAGCCGTTGGACCGAATACTAATATTTATAAAGATATGTCGGCGCACGCTGGCTACCTCTATCCGTCGGTAGGATGGGCAGGGTTTAAGTATATAGATATTTACAATCCAGGCGTGCGGCAGATGTATTGGGATTACCTCAATCGAGGACTTGTGTCGACGGGCATCGATGCGTGGTGGATGGATTCTACCGAGCCCGATGTGATAAATGCCGTAACGAAAGAGTCGTCGGAATACGAGTTGAAGAAGATGGCCGACAATCATCTTGGCACGTTTGCGCGTTACTTGAATCCGTATTCGCTCGTTATGGTTGGCAACGTCTACGACCATTGGCGTGCAGAACAACCTGAACGTCGTGCGTACATACTTACGCGCTCGGCCTTTGCTGGTCAACAACGCTATGCTGCCACAACGTGGAGTGGCGACATAGGTGCAAGTTGGGACGTCTATCGCAAGCAGATTGCTGCTGGTTTGGGCTTAAGCATGTCGGGCATACCGTATTGGACTTTCGACATTGGCGGGTTCGTGCTCAGTTCCTACGATGGCGTCTTCTGCAAGTCGACCACCGATCCGGCCTATCAAGAACTATATACGCGCATGTTTCAGTTTGGTGCATTCTGTCCAATTTTCCGTTCGCATGGCTCTGAAACGCCGCGCGAAATATGGGAGTTTGGCGAATTTACACCTACGCTCATAAAATTCGACAATTTGCGCTATCGTTTGCTATCGTACATATACTCAATGGCTTGGCGTGTTACGAACGATGGCTATACTATGATGCGCAACCTCGTTATGGATTTCCCGAACGACAAAAAAGCGCACAACATTGCCGATCAATATATGTTTGGACAGTCGTTTATGGTTTGTCCGGTTACCGATTTTCAGAAATATGCGCCGCCAATCAAGAGCCAAGATATTCCTTCGGATGTTTTTCATACAAATGACGGCAAACAAGGTCTCCGCGCGCTCTACTGCACCGACGATAAACATCAGCATTTGGCGCTCGACACTATTGTTTCGGGTGTAAACGAATTTTGGTTCACTGGTCGCCCTGCGTATGCTACCGATTCGATGTATTCTATTCATTATGAGGGAGTTCTTATGCCTAAAGAGAGCGGCGAATATCAATTCCATTTGCTCTGTTTCGATAAAAAACGAGTAATTATTGACGGTCGAGAACTCAAACTCTCTGATGGTGGCGTGGAGAACTACACTGAGGTCGTTCGCCTTGAGGCTGAGCATGCATATAAATTTGTCGTAGAGACCGAAAATGCCTCTACTGGCGCTGCTCGAATGATACTGCGTTGGCGAACTCCGTCGATGTTTGCCGAAGAGCGACAGCCAACCAACAACCGCCCAACGTCGCGCCCCGTCTATCTTCCCGAAGGCAGCCGCTGGTTCGACTTTTGGACTGGCAAACTTTACGACGGTGGACAAACCATCGATGCCAATGCGCCTATAGATATTATGCCGCTTTACGTGCGTGCTGGCTCTATTGTACCAATGAATCAGCTGATGGAATACTCAACACAACGTCCGCTTGATACCCTCGAAGTGCGTATTTATGCCGGCGCTGATGGTTATTTTGAACTCTACGAAGACGAAAACGATACTTATAATTACGAGAAAGGCGCTTACTCAATTATCCCATTTGAGTGGAACGACGCCCAGCAAACACTGACGATAAAAGCACGTCGCGGTCAGTTCGATGGTATGCTCGAACGTCGTGTTTTCAGTATTGTATTGGTTAGTCCCGGTTTGGGCAATGGCGTAGAGCCGACACAAGAACCTTCGCGCATAGTTACCTACGATGGCAGCGAAGTGAAAGTGAAAATTGAGAATTGAATTTTTTTTCGTACAGAGCACACAGATGACATAGATAAGACGGATAGATTAATATAAATATATCTGCGAAAATTTGCTAAATCTGTGTGCTCCTAATCGTAATTCTAAATGTGGCAACGCTCGGTGGAGTAGTACAGATTGAATATATTTTTTGCCATTCCAATTGTAGCTATTTTTCTGGTAAGTCATTATTCGCTTTGAAATCGGGGAAATATTTCAATACGGCTATTTGTGCCTTCTCTTTTATTTCTGGTGTGATATTTACATAGATAGTTCTGATAGCATAAGTGAGTGTGGCAATATCGTCGGTATAACCTAATCCAACAATAAAATCAGGAACTAAATCGATGGGTAAAATGAAATAGCCTAATGCTCCTATTATTATAGCTCTGTCTTTATTGCTTAGTTGCGGATTTTGAAGCGAGTAATAGAGCAACATGATAGTATAGACAACTTGTCCACCCAATTTTGATGCAATTGCCGATAATTTGCTCCATAATCCTTCGTCGGTATATTTATCGGCATATTTTTCTAATTCTTCCGATTCATTAGTCATGGCTTGCTTTTTTGTAACGCAATATAAGTAAAAAGAATTAAATTTGCCGTTGTTCAATTTATAGTAATCATTTTCAACGCATAATGCACATCAGCATCATAGGTAGTGGTAATGTAGCGTGGCATATAGCTCAAGCAGTTGTGAATGCTCATCATATCATCGATAGTGTAGCTAGCATGCACGCAGCTAATGCACTGCAGTTGGCTCAAAAGGTAGGTGCTAAGTGCTGTTCTGTGCAGAGTTTGCCTATTACATCCGACATTTATATAATAGCAGTAACTGATAAAGCTATTGCTGATGTAGCTAATCAGATTCCGTTGATAACTAATGGCATTGTGGTTCATACATCGGGAGCTACAAGTGTCGATGTATTGGCTCGTCAGTCGCATTATGGGGTTCTTTATCCGTGCCAAACATTTAGTCGTGATGCTATAATAGATTATTGTCAATTACCATTCTTTATAGAAGGGAATGACACTATGTCGGTAGAGCGAATAGAACAATTGGCGTGTAGCATATCAGGCAATGTGCGTAGAGCTACAAGTGAACAACGTAAACAATTGCATGTGGCAGCAGTGTTGGCTAGCAATTTTACTAATCATTTATTGTTGTTAGCTAAGCAGCAAATGCAAGACAATGGGCTCGATTTTCAGATGCTTCGTCAGCTCGTTGTACAAACAGTATTTAAAGCATTCGATACCGACCCATTAATTGCACAAACAGGACCAGCTCGTAGGCACGATTCCATAACAATTGCTGCACATAGGGCTCTGATAACGAATCCTACAACATTGGCAATCTACAATTTGATGACAAATAGTATAGAAGAAACATACAACAAATGAAAAATTTTAAAGAAGACCTAACTAAGATAAAAGCTTTTGCATTCGATGTCGATGGCGTATTGTCTCGCACTGTTGAAACAATGTGGAACGATGGACAACCTATGCGCACTGCAAATATTAAAGATGGCTATGCTTTGCAGTTGGCTGTAAAACTTGGTTACAAAATAGCAATAATAACAGGTGGTAATACTATTGCCATACAAAATAGATATAGTGCATTGGGTATTAGTGATATATATATGGGGCAGTCGTCGAAAATAGAGACTTATCGCATGTGGCGTGATAAATATGCTCTGAGTGATGATGAGATTATGTATATGGGCGACGATATGCCCGATCTTCCAATACTCAAAAGTGTAGGTATGCCTGTTTGTCCTGCCGATGCTTGTACTGATGTAAAGCAAGTTGTGCGTTATATATCATCGTTTTGTGGTGGCGAGTGCTGTGTTAGAGATGTTATAGAACAAGTACTACGCGCTCAAGGTAAATGGGGAACCGACCTCAATTGGTAAAAATTCAAAAATAGATACAATTATGGCATATCTGAAGTTGATACGATTTTGGAACGTGCTCTTTATAGGAGCATTTCAAGTGTTGTTGCGTTGGGGGTTGATATTGCCCACACTTGGGAAATGGGGTATCGAATCGCAGATGACAACATTGCAATTTGTAATACTCGTTATTGCAACAATGGCACTTGCGGCTTCTGGTAATGCTATTAATGATTATTTCGATGTGCGTTGTGACTCGATAAATAGACCAGAAACGCAAATCGTTGATAAGCTAATCGATAGAAAAACAACCATTCTGATACACGTTATACTTACACTTATTGGCGTTTTTAGTGGGTTGTACATAGCATTTGCATTCAGGAAAGAGACTTACGCACTATTTTTTATCGTAGTACCCATATTGTTATGGTTCTATTCAACACATTTCAAAAAGCAGATGCTCATTGGTAATATAATGGTAGCTCTAATGGTGGCGTTAGTGGCCTTTTTGGTTGTGTCGGCCGAAATTGCAGCTATCGTAGCGGCTGGGCATAGCGATGTTTTGCAAACACATGCATGTCGTGTAGTGTGGACGTACACTGCGGGGTTCGCATTCTTTGCATTTATAACCAATTTGGCTCGTGAAATAGTGAAAGATATGGAAGATATTGATGGCGATATGGCATGTGGAGGACATACATTACCAATTGAAATGGGGTTGCGAAATTCTAAAATAGTAGTAGTGCTATTGCAAATTGTTACGCTTGTTGTGTTGTGGACTACATATTTTGTTGTCGACGATTTGTATTTACAACCATATTTGTGGCTCTATTTAGTTTTAGCTCTTACAATGCCTATATTATCCACAATTATGCTTACCATTAAAGCTCAAACAAGTCGGAACTATCATCAAATTAGTCAACTCTGTAAGTTTGTGATGGGTACTGGTACACTTGCTATTTTGTTTATACATATATTCTAAAAAAACTACAGATATAATGATAAAAGAGATAGAACAACATCGTAGTATTCGTAAATATACAGACGAGGATATTCCAGATAATTTGCTGAGTGAAATATTAGCAGCAGGCATTCGAGCATCCAACACTGGCAATATGCAACTATATAGTATAGTGGTGAGCAAAAGTGCGGAAATGAAAGAAAAATTATCGCCAGCTCATTTTAATCAGCCAATGATAAAAGGTGCGCCTGTTGTGCTAACTTTTTGTGCCGATGTAAATCGTTTTAGTAAATGGTGTAGTCTGCGCAATGCCAATGCAGGTTTCTATAATGTACAATCGCTAATCACTGCTGTAATTGATACCTCTTTGGTGGCAGAGAATGTGTGTATTGAGGCTGAAACTCACGGACTCGGGATATGTTATTTAGGAACAACCACATACAATGCTCGTCAGATAATAGAAGCATTGCATCTGCCCAAAGGCGTTGTGCCAGTAACTACAGTGACACTTGGCTATCCGGCCGAGACTCCAGAGCTTACTAATAGGTTGCCACTCGATGCTGTAGTTCATTTAGAAACATATCACGACTATTTAGATACAACTATCGATGCATTATATCGTGATATGGAAAATGATGAAAAAAATGCACATTTTGTAACCGAGAATAATAAGCAAAACCTTGCGCAAGTATTCGCAGAAGTGAGGTATACAAAGGCTAATAATGAATTTTTTAGCAAAGAATTTGTCGATGCACTGAAAATGCAAGGTTTCGAATTGTGATGTGCTAAAATAGAAGAATAAAATAACGGGGAGCATTTTCTTATTTACTCCCCGTTATTTTGTTATCGTTATATTGTTCAAACTCTTGTTTTAGTAGAGTTTGTTTACAGTCTTTAAGTTCTTTAAAATAGTGAATGCACGGTCAACATCTTCCTCGGCCACTATGATAGAGAATTCGTTACTTGTCGATACAACTTCTTTTACGTTGATACCTTCCCATGCAATGAATTTCATTATCTGATAATAGAAACCACAAGCTTGAACGTTGTCGGCAGGCAATTTAAGAGTTATAGCAGATAAATCATCGCTGCGGAATGTGCACTCTTCCTCAGCAAAATTTTTTTCTACAATGTCGGTGAAGTCAGCACCCACAATAACATTTGATTCGAATACACCGCGAACCATAGTGCAAAAACCATCGCGATTGCTGCTCAGTTCGTTCATCGTTTTGCTCAAACTATCGAAGATGGTGTTACTATTGCGGAAAGTAAAATCGGTTAGGTTTGAACGTACTATTATGTCTCCAAGCTGGTTCAGGACATCTTTGAAAGAACCCATATTGCCGTTTTCTAAACTTGGGACTAAACGGTTGAGTGCCATAACAATAGCTCCTTGCTTAACCTCTTTTTGTACCATTTTTTCAACCGACGGATGTATCTGGCGAGCAAGAGATGATATGTTGAGCAATCCTTCGGAAAGGGCCTCGATGATGAAAGGTCTCACTTTCACAACCTTTTCCACAGCTTGGCTTATAGTCATATTCACAATATTTTTAATGTTTCGATTGCAAATGTACTATTTGTTAATCAATTAACAAGCGAATAAAATAATATTTTTTATATCTTTAATGTTTCACAGAAAGATTTTATACCTTTGCAAGGATAATGGCCTCCATGAATAGGTTGGAGTTGCCGATTAATTAATATATTTTTTAGCAAATTCACTTTATAATATATATATGGAGAGATTCTCGCTTCAGGGTTCTATTGCAGCACTTGTTACCCCTTTCAAGACTGATGGCTCAATAGATTTCAAAGCTTTTGATCGTCTGCTCGATTTTCATGCCGAAAATGGCACTACAGGTGTTGTGGTTTGTGGTACAACAGGTGAAACCCCAACGTTAACCGAAAGTGAAGATGCCGAGATGTTTCATCATGCGGTTGAACGCGTAAATGGTCGTATGACGGTTATCGCAGGAACGGGTAGTAACTCTACGCAAAGTTGCATTAAGTATACTCAGAATGCGGTTGATGCTGGTGTCGATGCTGTTTTGGTTGTCGGCCCATACTACAATAAGCCAACTTCAAAAGGTATGTATCTGCATTTTTCTGAATTAGCTAAGCAGATAAATGTACCTATTATATTATATAATGTTCCAGGCCGAACAGGATCGGCTATTAAGCCCGATGTTGCCATACAGCTTGCTAAAGATTTTAGCAATATAGTTGGTATTAAAGAGGCTAGTGGTAATATACATAACGTTGAATATCTAATCAAGAACCGTCCGAGTGGTTTCCATGTCTATTCGGGTGATGATGGTATTTCGATGTTATGCAATCTGCTTGGTGCCGATGGTTGTGTGTCGGTAGCAGCAAATGTATTTCCACGTGATTTTAGTCGTCTGATGCAGCTCTCTATAGCAGGTGATGCTAAGGGTGCACGCGAAATACATTATCGTTATTGTCGTCTGATGGAACTGCTCTTTGTTGAGTCGAATCCAATACCAGTAAAAGCAGCATTGTCTGCAATGGGAATGATGGAAGAGGTGTATCGTGCACCACTTTGTACTATGGAAGAAGGCAATAAAAAGGCCTTACTCGATGAGATGAAATCGCTCAAACTCATCTAAGTAACAGAAACCGATGAGGATATTTATTGCAGGAGCAGGAGCTGTAGGTACACATTTGGCCAAACTCTTCGTCGATTCAGATCATGAAGTGATTCTTATGGACGAGGATGAAGAGAAACTGCAAACTGTAGAGAATCATCTTGACCTCATGACACGGCGCGGCAGCATGACATCGCTTGCTGATCTTAAGGAAGCAGGTGCTGATGAGGCTGACCTATTTATTGCAGTGCCACCATATAAAGATATGAGTGTCTTGGCATGTATTTTGGCAAAAAAACTAGGTGCACGCACTACTGTGGCACGAGTTAATACAGCCGAATATATGACTGCTGAAAATAAGGACTTCTTTAGGCAGTTAGGTGTCGATGAGATAATCTATCCAGAGCAACTTGGTGCTGCAGAGGCTGTTGAATCGCTCAAGCGAGTTGGAATTAGGCAATGGTATGAATCGTCGGATGGGAAGGTGATTCTGGCAGTAATTAAAGTTAGAGATGGAGCCCCCATATTGAATAAAACATTCGCCGAGATTGATCCAGAGAAAAAGAAGAGATACAACATAGTAGCCATATACAGACAAGGCGACATAATAATACCACATGGTGGCGATATGCTTATGCATGGCGACTTAGCCTATTTTGTCTCTACCCATGATAATATGCCTCTTGTGCTTGAGGATGCAGGAAAGGTACAGTATGAGATAAAAAATGTGATGATAATAGGTGGTAGCCGAATTGGTAAGCAGATAGCTGCACGTCTTGAAGAAATGGACGGCTACAATACAAAACTTATTGAACTTAGTCGCGAGAAATCGGTACGTCTTGCCAATAGCTTAGAAAACACGCTTGTTATAAATGGTGATGGGCGTAATCTTGAATTGCTGAAAGATGAGGGTATAGGTAAGATGCAAGCATTCGTAGCTGTTACTGACAATGCCGAAGTAAATATCTTAGCATGTCAACTTGCTAAGAAAATGGGGGTAAAGAAGACAATAGCCGAAGTGGAAAACCTTGACTACATACCCTTAGCTGAAGGTATCGGTATAGGCACAATGCTAAACAAAAAACTATTGGCTGCAAGTCATATTTATCGCTACACAATGCAAGCACATGTGGCATATGTCAAATGCTTAACATCGAGTAACTCAGAGATGCTCGAATTAGTAGCGCAGCCAGGTTCAAAAATAACTAAAGCCGCTATAAAAGATATAAGTTTACCACGTGAGATGAATATCGGAGCTGTGGTGAGGGGTAATGAAGTGATAATCGCGTCAGGACAAACCGAGATACAACCCTACGACAAAGTCGTGATGTTTGCAATGCAAAGTTGCATACACAAGATAGAAAAACTATTTGTGTAGAGGTAATATATACACTGAAATGGGAAGAGTTTTAGCAATCGACTATGGTAAGAAACGCACAGGTATCGCAGTTACCGATCCGATGCAGATAATTGCCAATGGATTAACATGTGTAGCTACACATGAACTATTTGATTTTCTAAAACAATATATGACCAAAGAACAAGTAGATTGCATCGTTGTAGGCAAACCATCGAAGGTGAATGGCGAAGACTCAGAAACAATGAAATACATCATACCATTTGTAAATAGGATGAAAAAAGCATATCCGAATCTTCCTATCGAAATGGTTGATGAACGTTTTACCACTAAAATAGCTTTTCAAGCAATGTTAGATGGTGGAGTAAAAAAGAAAGATCGTGATTGCCACAATGGAACGGTCGATATGGTTAGTGCAACAATAATACTCCAGACATATATGGAGATGAACAGATAAAAAGTTTACAGATATGCTACTTCCAATTGTACAATTTGGGCATCCTATATTGAGAAAGATGTCAGAAGATATAACAAAAGACTATGAAGGGCTTAGCAAACTTATTGCCGACATGTACGAAACTATGTACAAAGCCGACGGCATAGGTATTGCAGCCCCACAAGTAGGCAAAAATATACGTCTTTTTGTCATTGATGCAACACCATGTGTTGAAGATTATCCTGAGGTTAAAGACTTTAAGCGTGTGTTTATCAATGCTCATATAACAGAGCGAAGTGAAGAAACAATGCAAACTAGTGAAGGATGCCTTAGTCTACCAGGAATAAGCGAAGATGTGCGTCGTTCAACTAAGATACGCATTAGTTATCTCGACGAGAACTTTCAACCACACGATGAGGTAATTGAAGGATATTGTGCTATTGTTGTTCAACATGAATATGATCATCTCGACGGAAAAGTCTTCATCGATCATTTAGGCGCACTAAAGAAGCGACTTTTAAAGGGTAAACTCAATGCTATAAGTAGCGGAAAAGTACCAACAAAGTTCAGAACGGTATTGCCATAGTAACACAAGACAAAAAAATAAAATAAAATCAACATATATGAGATTTGTAGTATCAAGCGGTGACCTACTTCGTCATCTCCAGATAGCCGGAAGAGCAATAGCGAGCAAGAGTCCAGTACCTATTCTAGACAATTTCTTGTTTTCTATCGAAGGTAACAAATTGTCGGTAACAGGTTCCGACTCAGAAATCATAGTTGTAACAACACTCGAACTGAGTGAAGCCGATCATGATGGTCATGTTGCAATACCTGGTAGCAAGATTATAGAACACCTTAAATTGGTATCAGAAGAGCCTATCGTGTTCAATATCGATGACAATAATTATAGCATCGAGATGCAAACAAGTACAGGTAACTATAAGCAAGCTGGTCTCTCTGCCGATGATTATCCGCAAGTGAAGGAATTGGATAGCATACAGAACACTTTCAATATTAGTTCCGAT
>JBGUYH010000017.1:0-2581 GCA_045118595.1 Bacteroidales bacterium
TGTCATATTTTCTATATATCACACTCTCACCTTTTAATATTTAAATATTTAAGTATCAAATACTTATATACTATTCGTACATACATCTACGGATGTTCTTTTTGGGCGTTTTTTCGAATTCTTCAGACCTAATTTCCACATTAGCTATCTGACAATACGCTGGCAATTCGACGTTCAAATTCTTTATTGTTTGCTCAACATATTGTTCGCGTTCTGTAGCCTCTTTCAACCCCATTCTTGATAACATATCATTATCGGGATAAACCAAAGCTGTCAGACGACTATTGCGACTAACAACAATTGATTCGGTAACACATGACAATGAATTTATTTTATCTTCAATCTCTTCTGGATATATATTCTGCCCATTGGATGTTAGTATCATATTCTTTGAACGTCCCTTAATGTATAAGTTTCCATCGGCATCCATCAAACCGACATCACCTGTATGCGCCCATCCATTGGCATCGATAAACTGAGCTGTAGCTTCATCATTTTTAAAGTAGCCTATCATTGTATTTTCGCCACGTGCCAATATCTCGCCAGGTATATGTGCTGGGTCTGCAGAATCAATTTTCAACTCCATACGAGGTGCTGTTCTACCACATGAATATGGTTTGTATGTTGCCCATCCTGAATATGATAAGATTGGTGCAAACTCTGTCATACCATAACCAACGGTGTATTCTAGTCCTATGTTGCGCAACATACGTTCAACGTCTTTATTGAGTGGTGCTCCACCTATGATAAACTCTTTAAATTTACCACCAAAAGCTGTTCGCAACGTTGTATAGATACGTTTATAGATATGTGTTTTAACAAATGGTATCTTCAACAAGGCTTTCATCAGAGGTGATTGCAACTTAGGCAACACACTCTTGGTTATTATTTTCTCTATGATGAGAGGCACTGAGATAATTACATCGGGACGAACATGTGCAAATGCTTCGGTAACTATTTTAGGCGAAGGTATACGTCCTAAGAATGTGATATGCGAACCGATACAGAAACCGTATATGAATTCGAATGCGAGACCATACATATGTGCCATTGGTAACATTGAAAGCATAGTCTGACCTGGAGTGTCGGTTAGTACTTCAACAGCGAAATGCAAGTTTGAATTAAGGCTTCGATATGGCAACATAACACCTTTCGACTGACCTGATGTTCCACTTGTATAGTTAATCACTGCTAATGCTTCTGGGTCTTCGATTGGGAAACTTATGTGTTCGGGCAAGAAACGCTCTGGAAACATTTCGCCAAACACTTTATTGAGGTTTCGCCGCACTTCAGTTAGTTTCTCTTTTCTCGATAAGCGAACTGAAAAATCTTCCATACGAAAAATACCATCGAGCGAAGGCATTTTATCTGCATCAAGTGTACGCCATACATCATCACCAACAAATAGTATTTTTGCTTCTGAGTGATTTACTATGTGGTGAATATTATCAGGTTTAAATTCGTGCAGCACTGGTACTGCAACAGCTCCGTACGTTATAACTGCAATAAATGTAATTCCCCACGTTGATAGGTTTCGGCTACATAATGCTATTCGATCGCCTTTTTGAACGCCACAATTATCGAACATTATATGCAACTTTACTATTTTTCGTGCTACATCTTTGTAGGTATAAGTAGATCCTTTATAATCAGAGAGTGATGGATGTTCCCAATTTTTCCTAATAGTATCCTCCATCTGCTTAAAGAAACTGCTTTGCATGGTCTGTGTTTTAAAATAGCTCAACAATAATACAAAAATCATGCCGCTATGAAAACTTAGCAGCATCAATGATAACTATATTTGCAGATGCAAAAATACAAGACAATGAGCACCAATACAAAATTATTTGTCACTTTCATGAAAATTGGTGGTTTTACAATTGGCGGCGGCATGGCTATGGTGCCACTAATGAAGGCCGAAGTTGTAGAACGCAATAAGTGGCTCACCGAAGAAGAATTTATTGATATTATGGCAGTTAGCCAAGCTACTCCTGGCATATTTGCCGTTGATATGGCAAGTCACATTGGCTACAAACTCAATGGCGTTAAAGGTGGCATAATTGCAGCCTTGGGCAATATTGTACCATCGCTTGTAATAATACTGATGATAGCCTTCTTCTTCACTGCATTTAAAGACAATTTTTGGGTCGAAGCCATATTCAAAGGCATACGCCCTGCCGTTGTTGCACTTATTGCTATACCTATTTTCAAAATGGCTAAATCGGCACACATTAATAGGCGGAAAATTATAATACCAATAGCCTCAACATTGCTAATTTGGCTTTGGGGTGTTTCACCATTATGGATTATAATTGGTGCCGGGCTAAGTGGATACTGCTACGGCAAATATTTACAAAAGAGAGGAGGTGAACAATGATATTTATTCGCTTATTCTTAACTTTTACCAAAATAGGACTATTCAATTTTGGTGGTGGATATGCTATGTTGTCGTTCATACAAAACGAAGTTGTGGTAAAAAATCAGTGGATGACAAACTCTGAATTTACTGATATTGTTGCAATATCACAAATGACACCTGGCCCCATTGGAATAAACGCAGCTACATACACCGGATATACAT
>JBGUYH010000018.1:0-4976 GCA_045118595.1 Bacteroidales bacterium
GCTCACCAATGAGAATAGGGTTGTTTTTCTTGCGTCGGCTCAGTATTTGTGCTATGCGTTCTATCTCGTGTGTGCGTCCGATGACGGGATCGAGACGTCCCTCTTCGGCTGCTTTGGATAGGTCGGTGCCAAAGTTATCGAGTACTGGTGTGTCTGAGTTACCACTCGATGGTTTTACTGTTCGTTGAGTTTGTTGGCTGTTTGTTGCATTGCCTCTACTTGCAAACGGACTATCTTCGTCTTCATCATCATCGTTGAGGAGTGATGCTCGTGGGTCGGCAACATCTTTGTTGCTAACCATATTTTTGACGTTGTTATAATCTACTTGTATGTTGTTGAGTGCAGCTTTTACAGCTGTTCCGTTTTCGGATAAGAGACCAAGTAATAGGTGTATCGACGATATTTGTTGGTTCATTGCCTTCGCTTCCAATTCGGCAAATCGTAAAATTCGCTCTGTTGAACGTAGAAAAGGTAACTGGCTTTGCATATCGGTAATAGGACTACCTATGTTCATGTTTTTTTCTATTATTGAACATAAGTGGTTGGGCTCTATGTTGCTAATGCGTTGTATCACAGTCATAGCATCGCATTGCTCTATTTTTGCAATGGCGAGCATTATGTGTTCGGGAGCCAAAAAATCGTGGCCAAGCCTCATTGCTTCCGATGCACTGCGGCGCATTATGTCGTTTAGTTCAGGTGACAAGTTGATATTCATTTTTTGTTTGATGAAAAAACGAGTCTAAAATAGCAATAATTGAGCCAAAAAGCAAATATCTGACAAAATGACATAAGTAATCACTTACTTAATCATATTCCTGCACCGTCAGTGAAAGTTGTTGATACGGCTTTTGATTGTAGTATGCGACTATATGGGGGTACACTATTGGTTAGCCATACATTGCCACCTATTATTGTGTCGTGACCAATGGTTATGCGACCTAATACTGATGAGTTTGAATATACAGTTACATTGTCTTCCAATATAGGGTGACGTGGTGTGTTGATAGGTGTTCCGTTAGAATCGAATGTGAAACTTTTGGCTCCTAACGTAACTCCTTGATATAGCATTACATGGTTGCCTATTATGCACGTCTCACCAATAACAACGCCAGTTCCGTGGTCAATGCAGAAATATTCTCCAATTTTTGCACCAGGGTGTATGTCGATACCTGTAAGCGAGTGTGCCATCTCGGCTATTATACGAGGAATGGTTGGAACTCCGAGTAGAAGTAGCTCATGAGCTATGCGATGATGAAGCATAACTTGTACAAAAGGATAGCAGAATATGATTTCGCTGCGTGACTTGACGGCAGGGTCTGAGTGCAGCATGGCATCTATATCGGTGTATAATACACGTTTTATCTCTGGTAAACGATTGATAAATTCGAGAGCTATGGTTTCTGAGTCAACTTGTTTCTTTAGTAGAGTAAATAGTTCATCGATGTACACACCAATGTAGTAATTGCGCAATTTTCCATTAGGCTCTATTGTGTCGAAATATCCAGGGAATATTATGCGTTTGGCCAATTCTACAATCTGTTTTAGTGTGTCAATCGATGGACATGTCATCTGCTTTGAGTTTTTGCATTCGCAGTCGTCGGGTTGCGATAATATCTCTACATTTCTGAGTAGTATGTCGTTAATATCCATAGGGGTAATCAAAATATTTGTGCGAAATTACTAAAAATAGGGCTATCGTTTTCATTATTTACTACTTTTGACCATTCAAAAAGAGTGTTTATTATGTTATTCAATATCTTTCTTATTTTTATTGGCTTTCTCCTTTTGTTTAAGGGTGGTGATTATTTGGTCGATGGCGCTGTAGCTATAGCTCGTCGTGCGCGACTTAGTTCCATGGTTATCGGTCTTACCATTATAGGTTTTGGTACCTCAGCGCCTGAGTTGTTGGTTAGTATTCAAGCTGCTCTTGCTGGTTCACCTGGTATTTCAATAGGTAATGTTGTTGGTTCTAATATAGCTAATATTGCTTTAATATTAGGAGTTACAGCCATTATTGCCATATGTCCAGCTTCTCGTCAAACATTACGTATCGATATGCCATTTATGGTTGTAGCTTCTGTGTTGTTTGTTATTGTTGCAATGACAGGGCGTATATCGCGTGTTGCTGGTTTGCTTGGCTTTTTGTCGCTTGTGGCATTTGTTGTTTGGCAAATTCGTAATTCACGTAAAGATGATGTTAAAGATGAGGAGATAATGTCGGACGAAATGCCTATGTGGCAAGCTTTGTTGATGGTTGTTGGCTCGTTTGTAGCATTGGTTTTGGGGGCTGATTGGCTTGTACAAGGGGCACGAGGTATAGCGTCTTCGCTTGGCGTATCGGAACGTATAATAGGACTAACTATTGTTGCAGTGGGGACAAGTTTGCCTGAATTATTTGCATCGATAATGGCAGCTAGAAAAGGTGAAACAGATATGGCAATTGGCAATATAATAGGCAGCGTTACATTCAATATATTGTGCGTAATTGGTTTGTCGGCTACCATTTGTGGTATTGAACATACTGATGTAGGTTTCTTGACCGATTACATACTTATGATTGTTCTCGGTATACTGCTATGGTTGTTTTTACGAACTAAGCACACTCTCGAACGTTGGGAGGGTGTGGTGTTGTTTGTTATATATATACTTTATATTGTTGCAACTATAATATTTTAGCTTCAATTCTGCGGTTTTGTGCTCTGCCTTCTTCTGTAGCATTGGTGCTAATGGGTTGAGTCATGCCATAGCCTTTGTATGTTATGCGTATAGGGGCTATGCCTTTGCTTGTGAGATAGTCGACGGTGGTTTTTGCTCGTCCTTCTGATAGCTTTTTGTTATATTCGGCACTGCCAACATTATCGGTGTGACCGCCAATTTCTACCTTTATATCTGTATTGTTCTTCATCAGTAGTACTAATCTGTCAAGTTCTACTACCGATTCCTGCTTTAATTCTGTTGAATTAGTATCGAAGAATACGTTATTGAGTGTTACTTTTTGTCCAGTCGTAAGTGGAGATAGTGGTATATCAAGAGTTACTCTGTCGGCGGATGTGGTTGCATCTTTGAGTGCAAAGTTTTGAGAACTGAATAGATAACCTGGGCACGATGCAAACAAGCCATAGTCTCTTCCTGATGGTAGGCAAACAATGAATGTACCATCGCTAACTTCTGACTGAGCATTTACTTGTTTCTCTTTTGTATCGAGGCGAATGAGTTCTAAGTTGGCTTTTAGTGGTTTGTGTGTTTTACTATCGTAGACATGTCCCTTTATATATGATACAGGTTCTGGTTTAGCTACTTGTGGTAATTCAAAACAGAGCAAGTCTTTCTTGTATGTTCCATCTTTTTGCTGACGTGTTGATGCTAAGTAGGCTGTATTGCCAGTTGCATTTATTACCAGGCCGTTGTCGTCAAGTGGTGTATTGATAGGATAACCTATGTTTTGTGGAATCCCCCATTCATTATTTTGATTTTTTCGACTAACGAATATATCAAGTTTTCCGACTCCAGGCCAACCATCTGATGAAAAGTATAGTGTTTTGCCATCGGGGTGAATGAATGGTGATGTTTCACTGCCAGATGTATTAATCGAATCGCCTAAGTTTTTTACGTTGCCAAATATAGGAAGTCCGTTGTGCATAAATCCTGTTATTGTAGCAGTCCAAATATCCATGTCGCCTTTGCCTCCTGGTCTGCTACTTACAAAGTATAGTGTTTGTCCATCGGCCGAAAAACATGGTTGCGATTCCCAATATGGGGTGTTTACTGGTGCTCCTATGTTTTCTGGTTCAGTCCATCCTGTTTCTGTACGTCGACTGAAATATATGTCACATGATCCTTTTGAGTCATTTCTACCACAGATTGTAAAAAACATCCACTGACCATCGGCAGAGAGTGTTTGAGCTCCTTCGTTGTTTGGTGTATTGATGCCTTTGAGTGGTGTGGGTTTGCTCCATTGACCATCTATCTTTTTGCTGATATAAAAATCTTCGTTAAAGTTCTTTATGTTTTTTATCATATTCTTATTCGTAGCATACGCTTCTGGGTCGCGTGGCATAAGTGTGGTAAACACAAGTTCCTCTTCGTCAAGGGTTATGCTAGGCCAGTATTGGTCGTAGTCCATCACTATGCTATCGGCAACAATATGTGGTTTGAATGCAACAGGGTGCTCCATCAGATATTTGGCTATCATGGCTCTTTTTAGCCATTGTTCAACGTTTTTCTGATTACGTTTGCCTGCAGAATAGTGTTTGTAGAGTTCAAACCATTCTGTTGCTTCTGCAAACCGACCTAAGTTGCATAGTGCTACACCTGCATGGTAATATGCTGAAACGTAGTATGTTGAGTCTAAACCTACAGCAGTTTGTATGTGCGCTACTTGTTGCTCATAGTCGCCCATATCTCTATATACTTCAGAAAGCATAAAATATGCCTCTGTGAAATTAGGGTCTATCTTTGTTGCTTGCTCAAATTTTAGTAAGGCGTCTTGCAAACGCTGAAATTGATAGTCAAGTTCTCCATCTTTGTATATAGCTATAGCTTTTTTGGATTTTGTACTATACTTCTGTTGTGAATTGCCTTTAGAACTCCTTTTCGATTGTGCTTCAGAGTTGTTGCAAGCTACAAAGGCTAATATAAGCGCTGTGAATATTGCAAGTAGTTTGTTCATAAGTCTGTTTTTCAGAATAATGATTGCCAATGCGCTTATACGTAACGAATGCGGTTATGTTTTTCTTGTTATTATTTCCTGCATTAATTGATACGTAAATAATTTACTATTTGTAATATTCTATATTCTAAAAGTACTATCTTTGCGCCGTTAAATCCAAAATGGAACATAAATAAATAATTTTAAACCAATTTACTGGTAACATGAAAAAGACAATAGTAACAGGTGTTCTTGCTATGGTTGGATTCGTTTCAGCAATGGCTGGCGGACTTACTACTAATACCAATTATCACATTGCATTCGACCG
>JBGUYH010000019.1:0-22497 GCA_045118595.1 Bacteroidales bacterium
GTGCAATGACAGTGTCGAATCACACATTCCGTTGGGATATGTCGGGAGTGTTCACAGCCATAGGTTGGCGTCAATTGCGTTTCCCTATTTGGCGTGACCAACTTGCCGGTAAAGACGCTCGTCGTATGCACACGATGGGTGGTATACCCGTGCCAGAGAGTGTAGCCGATATGCGCAAATTCTACGCAGCACTCGACTATTATCATAAAGAGGGTTATTGGCTTCACTTTTTTGCCGAAGAGAGTCGTTGGGAGTTTTATACACCTATCCGACCATTCAAAAAAGGAGCTTTCGTATTCGCTAAGCGACTCAATATCCCAATCATTCCAATGGCCTATTCGTATCGAGAACGTAAAGGCATCTTGAAATGGTTTGGCAAAGAGGCTTGCGTAACACTCAATGTAGGTGAACCTATATTGCCCGATCCATCGATAACCGACAAGAATGAACAAATTGACGATATGCGCCGACGTACACACGAAGCTATTGTAAAACTTGCCGGAATAACACAAAATCCGTGGACTTACAATCAAACAGAGAAGTAAAACAGAAACACAAATAAGGAGGGGTGCGCTATGATGCAAGTGAAGTGCTTTACGATGCAAACGTATAACGAAAATACATACATCGTATATGATGAGACTAACGAATGCCTCTTAATCGATTGCGGTTGCCAAACAATGGAAGAACGATTGCAACTGACAAATTTTATCGAAAGTCGAAATCTGAAGGTGCGTGGTTTGCTTTGCACACATTGCCATCTCGATCATACCATTGGTAACGCTTTTTTTAGTTATCGTTATAGTGTGCACCCTGAAGCCAATGAGGGAGATAGACGACTGTCAGAAATGACTAATTATCAAGCTATAGCGTTGGGAGTGAGCGAAGAAATTGATGAGTATCAGCCTATCTATACGCTCGAAGATGGTGTGATTGTAAAATTTGGTAACACTGAATTGCGTGTTATACATACTCCAGGTCACACACAGGGTAGCGTTTGTCTCTACAACGAAGCTGACCACATTCTTATTTCTGGCGACACGTTGATGAAGCATTCTGTTGGCGCATCAAACTTGCCTGGTGGAAGAAAAAAGACATTGCAGACATCGATAGAGACGCGTTTATTCATTTTACCTGACGATGTCGTAGTTTATTCAGGCCATGGCGAACCAACCACTATTGGTGAAGAAAAACGAACAAATACATTTGAAGCAGCAGGCAGTGTCAGAGAAAATTAGCTGACACTGCTTACTATATCATCCCAATTCATAATATTGAAATCGGCACTATTGGTGCATTTTTTTGTCTGAACTATTACGCAGTCGCAGCCTGCGTTGTATGCTCCAAGTCCGTCGGTATCTGGGCGGTCGCCAATCATAAGCATTTCATTAGGGGCAATGTCTAAATGCTTTGCAACCTCAAGAAAGGGACGTGCCGATGGTTTGAGTGCGCCCATATTTTCGGTACTCCACATATTTTTGTTATCTATGTTAAGTCCAATGGCACTCACTCGTTCGCGAACCATAGGATAATCAGATAAAACTCCCACTTTGATGCCTCTTTCTTGCAATTTGTCGATGAGTAGTTGTGCATTCGGACGCGCTTTGAAGCGTTTTTCGAGCACATGCACCATGAGTGGCAAATACCTGTTGAAATACCAATCTCGATTTCTTTCTCCCAAAATATTAAAGAATTTGGCATATAGAGCACTTGCTGAGCCACAATCGTAACCAGCCAATGCTTTGCGTGCTTTGCGTTCTTTTTTAGCTTTAAGGGCATTGCTGAGATCGGAAAGAACAAGTTTTAAACCCAACTTATTTGGCTTGTATAGTGTGCCATCGAAATCGAAAATGACGGCTTTATAATGGTCGAAATCTATTTTCATAGCTTGCATGTTTTTAGTTAAAAGAAGAAAGACGGCACGCTTTGCCAGTGGCCGTCTTTCTCGTTGGTATTAGTAGTGTTGTTTTATAATTATTCTACAACCAAATTCTTGAATTTCTCGTGGCGTTTAGGGTCGTTGAGAAGAAGCAAGAGTTTGAATTGTCCGTCGCGAGCACCTTCTGCAATACATTGTGCTTTGAATGTCTCAAACGAGTTTTCGATGAGGCGGAATGTCTTAGGTTCTTTGAGACGGAACGAGTTGCGTTTAGCTTCGTATTCACAGTTTATTTTTTTCAAGCTTCTATCAACCACATTGGTGAATGTTTCGGCTTGTTCTTGTGTTACGTTGCGATTATCGAATTCGTAGAAGAAGTCGTAGCCCGAACGTTCTGCATCGGCAAATCCGATGTGGAAACGTATTTTGAGTCCAGTGGTCTCTTCTGCTTCGTGAACAGCCATGATGAACTGGCGTTCGTGGAGTTTTTCGCCTGTAAGTGTTACGATGCCGTTAACTTTTTGTATGAACTGTATTGTAGGTATACCATGGTCGAAACCTGTTACTTCAACAAGGTCGTTCATGTTGTAGCGATAGAGTCCGCTCCATGTGGTTACGTACATACAATAGCGCTTACCTTGTTCGAGTTGGTCGAGAGTGAGGAACTCTGGGTTTTTGTTTTCGATGTCTTCGGCATGTATGAACTCGAAGAAGTGCATATGAGCGAAGAGTGTGGTATCGTCTTTCTTGTTCATTACCAATCCGGCGCGACATTCAGATGCGAAGTATCCAAATTCAGGCTGTACGGCTGTTTCGGGGAACGAGTTGGCAAGTTTGTCGAGGTAGCGCTTGGTGTTGCCGCAATGCCAAGTGGTAACTACAGCAAGGTCGGGCCAATAGTGCTTAGGCAAAATTACATCGTGCTCAGCCTTTATTTTGCGTAGCTCTGCTGCACGTGCTGGATTAGGTTTGATGCGAGCTTCGAGTGTGGCACGTACATGTGCTGGTATGTCGAGGTCTTTTTTCAGTGTACCATGCTCAATGTCGTTAACATATTCGTCAAAATATTCGTTGACGTTGTTTTGCATCTCAACAAATGTTGATGGATTGGCAGTGAGCAATAGTGTGGTATTGAACTCTATACCTAAACGCATTATGGTGTAATAACGTGCTTTGTAGTCGGCTATTTCAAACACACAAGGTGGTGCTGAATATACTTTTTGTACAAATGCAGGGCAGTTAGTGAATGATACGCCTGATACCGAACCATATACTGTTCCGTCTGGGGCGTTGCCTTCTATGGCTTTGCCTACAATGGTAACTACGCCACCTTTGAAAGCATCGGGATTGGCTTGTATGAAGTTATCGAGCCATAGCTTATTCATCTTGCCATATACATCGCTGAAATACTTATGTGTGATTGGTATCCACTTTGGTTCAGCTGTTGTGCCTGAAGTGGTGGCATACATCTTAGGTTTGCCTGGGAATAAGATGTCGCTCTCGCCATGAGTGTGTCGGTTGATGTATGGACGCAAATCCTCGTAATCGTTATCCTTTACATTATTCTTGTAAAGTGCGAAGAGTTCATCGTCACTCTTAGCTGCTAATATCTCGTTGAATTTGTGTTCGCGACCGTATACCGTATCTTTTGCATATGTCAGTATTTCGCGCAAGAGATTGGCTTGAGTCTTTTTTACGTTTTTGCCTGCTTTATAAAGTGTGCGTCGTTGTATAAATCCTACGAAGTTCATGGCGAAGTTGATTTTTCGCCAACCTGGTAATGATTTTCCTTTCATTTGTATCAAAAAATATTAAACCGTGCAAAGTTACTATAAAATGATTTTTGCAGAATAGGTAAAAATACTCAATTTGTGATGTTTGCCTTGCTGTTAACAGTGTGTGATACATTGATTATGATGCGGTTTATTTTTCGTACATTCGCTATCTGAAAATAAACTAACAATTATATATATGACACTTGATGAGATTATAAACAGTCGCACTTCGGTGCGCAAATACACGGCGCAGTTACCGTCAGATGAGGTTTTATTGCGTGTTGTTGAGGCAGCGCGGCAAGCTCCGTCGGCGGTGAATAAGCAGCCGTGGCGTTTTGTGGTGTTAACCAATAAAGAGCGTTTGGCTGCTTTGCACAAAGCCTACGATCGTGAGTGGTTTGCCACAGCACCTGCTGTGGTGGTGGTTATTGGTTGTCATGCACAAAGTTGGCATCGTGCCGATGGTAAGGATCATTGCGACATCGACATAGCTATTGCTACTGAACACATGGCGCTGAAAGCTACTGAGTTGGGATTGGGCACGTGTTGGGTTTGTAATTTCGACCCGTCTGTTGCTAATAGCGTAATGAAGGTGGCAGCTGATGAGGAGGTTTGTGTGTTGTTACCAATAGGTTATCCTGACCCTTCTGTACCTATTAAGCCTCATCAGCGCAAAGAGTTGAGTGAGGTGTGCCGTGTCGAGGCGTAGAGAGTATAGCTTGTATTGATTGGACTTACTCAAAATCGACGAGGCGTTCGAGCGGACTCTGCTCCACACTGCCCATTTTTAGTCCGCATAGTTCAAGAGCTTCGGCAAGTATGTATTCAAAGTGAAATGCAACGCTGCCAACAAAGCCAATAGGTTTTGATAATAGTTCAGCATCGTAGCGCATTAGGTTGCGGTCGATGAAGCTAACGAACGACTCTAATATTATATTATGTATCTCGTCGCGGTGCAAGTTGTTGGCGGCAAAATGTGTGAGTGAGGCTAAAAACCTATTTGGGTAGGGCTCGCGATACACCTTGGCTATTATCTCGGCATACGACAATTCGCACCATTGTAGTAGTTGTGAACTTAGGTCGGTGGGAAGCAAGCCTTTGAGAGCATCGGCCATAAGTCGTTTGCCAATATATGCACCGCTACCTTCGTCGCCCAAAATAAAGCCGAGTGGTGGTGTGTTAGCTACAATTTGTTCGCCATCGAAGCAGCACGAGTTAGCTCCAGTGCCTAATATGCAAGCTATGCCAGCTTTATGGCCCAATAGTGCGTGACAAGCCGCCATCATGTCGCTCATCACAGTTATATTGTCAAACGAACTCACGTTGTTTAGTGCTGTGACTATGGTGTTGTTGGCATCGCCACCTATGCATCCTGCACCGTAGAACCTAACAGTTGCTCCTCGCATAGTTGTCCAATCAACATCGGTGTTGCGTAGCATTTTTTCTATGGAGTTACTATCTTGATAGAGCGGGTTGATGCCAGGAGTGCTAAAAAATAGCACATCGGTGGGCGATGTTTTGAACGCCCAATTGGTTTTTGTCGAGCCACTATCGGCTATGAGCACACTGTTATTCATTGTTGAATATGTTAATTTGCGGCAAATATAGTAAAGCGTGAGCGTAAATTTATCTGTTTTTGACCGAATAATGTCGGTATGTTATTCAGCGCTTAAAGCATAAATATATTACTTTTGCGTCTGTTGTGTTAAGGTTTTTTGATGACCTTTTTTATCACAACAAAAAGATATATCTGAAAAAACAGTAATAACAATACGTTAAAGAGATGAAACCAACACTTTTTGTACTTGCTGCAGGCATGGGTAGCCGCTATGGTGGACTCAAGCAGCTCGACGGACTCGGCCCAAATGGCGAGACTATCATGGACTATTCTATCTTCGATGCTATTCGTGGTGGATTTGGTAAGATTGTCTTTGTTATCCGTAAAACATTCGAAGAGGATTTCCGCAAGAAGATTATTTCTAAATACGAAAATCACATTCCTGTTGAGCTCGTCTTCCAAGACCTTAACGACCTTCCTGCAGGTTTTACTTGCCCAGCAGAACGCACAAAGCCTTGGGGTACTAACCACGCTGTGCTTATGGGTAAAGATGTTATCAACGAACCTTTTGCCGTTATCAATGCCGATGACTTCTATGGTCGCGACAGTTTCGCTGTGCTTGGAAAATGGCTTAGCGAACTTAAAGAGGGTTCGAAAAACAACTACTGCATGGTTGGTTTCCGCGTTGGTAATACACTCTCAGAAAGTGGTTCGGTAGCTCGTGGTATCTGTTCTAAAGACAACAACGAAAACCTTACTACTGTGGTTGAACGCACCGAGATTATGCGCGTAGATAAAGCTGAAGTGGCTAAGTTTGACTCTGAAGATGCTGGCGAACAGAAACCTGTGGCATATAAAGACGAACAAGGTCAGTGGGTGGGCATACAAGCCAACACACCTGTATCAATGAATATGTGGGGCTTCACACCTGACTACTTCAACTACTCAACCGAATATTTCATCGAATTCCTCAATGCTAATAAAGGCAACATCAAAGCTGAGTACTATATTCCGCTGATGGTTAACAAACTCATCACCGAAAATACTGCTACAGTTAAGGTACTCGACACCACTAGCAAATGGTTTGGCGTAACATATGCTGCCGATCGTCAGGGTGTTGTGGATAAGATTCAGTCGCTCATCGACGCTGGCGAATATCCACAAAAGCTATTCTAATAGCTCCGACCGAGATATACCAATAAAGAATAACGATAGAGTCGCACAACACGTTAGTGTGTGCGACTTTTTTTGTGCATAGCTGCTAATTATAGGATAATGAACAGAGAGTGTTTTTTGTTAGTGAAATGATGAATGTAGTGTTGTACAGAAACATTTTTTGCTACTTTTGCATCATATGTATATAATTCGCTAACGATAAGTTCAGAGCAGTTTGTTTACATAAAAACATTTAATTCAGAAAAATATCTAACTTGTAACAATGATGGTAAAATATATAGGAGTAGACGACCCCGATCTCGACCTTTTTGAAAGCCAATATGTTGTGCCCGATGGCATGTGCTACAATTCGTATCTCATCGTTGATGAAAAAATAGCTATAATGGACACTGTCGACCCTCGTAAAACAAGTCAGTGGCTTGACAAGCTAACAGCAGCCCTCGACGGTCGCACACCCAACTACTTAGTGGTGCATCACATGGAGCCCGACCATAGTGGTTCGATAACAGCACTTATCAACGTTTATCCTAACATTACAATAGTAGCCAGTGCTAAAGCTATACAATACATGCAGCAGTTTAATGAGAACTTTAGTGCAACAACCCAAACCATAGCCGATGGCGACATTCTGAGTCTTGGAACATCATCGCTACGATTTGTGGCAGCTCCTATGGTACATTGGCCAGAAGTAATGGTTAGTTACTTGGATAGCGAACACACACTCTTCTCTGCCGATGGTTTTGGTAAGTTTGGCGTCTATGCTGCCGATCCCGACGATTGGGCTTGTGAAGCCAGACGCTATTATTTCAACATCTGTGGTAAATATGGAGTGCAAGTATCTGCCATGCTTAGTAAAGTAGCAGCACTCAACATTGAAAAAGTGTGTCCATTGCATGGTCCTGTTCTCGAAGGTGAGAAACTTACCGAGGCTATGCGACTCTATAATATATGGAGCAAATACGACGTAGAAACACCAGGTGGTGTGCTTGTGGCTTATGCCTCGATACATGGTGGCACAAAAGCCGCAGCCGAGCAACTTGCTGAATTGCTCAGAGCAAAAGGTGCTACCAAAGTGGCACTCACCGACCTCAGTCGCGACGATATGGCCGAAGCCATTGAAGATGCCTTCAGAATGGAGTCGATGGTGTTAGCTGCTGCTACTTACGACGGTGGCATATTTCCACCCATGCACATCTTCTTGCACAAACTATCGATAAAAGGTTATCAGCGTCGCCGCGTTGGACTCATCGAAAATGGTACATGGGCACCACAAGCAGCACGCATTATGCGCACACAACTCGAAACAATGAAACAAATAGAGATTGTAGAGCCTGTGCTAACCATAAAAAGTCGCCTAAAGCAAGCCGATATAACCACACTCGAAGCTTTGGCTGATGCGATAGTGAAGAAATAAAATTCAATAACCTAAATAATAATTACATGAAAAAACTTTTTCTTGCAGTTGTGTGCGCACTTTTGTGTGTAAGCACATATGCTCAAAGTAGTGAATTTGAAAAAGAAGTTGCCAAGAGCATAGAACTGATGAACACACGTCAGACAATGATTGAAACCATGATGATGCAGTATAGCGCATTGGTTAGTGGCGGACAATTAAAATCCGAAAAAGTGCGAGTTCTTGCAGAAGAGTGTACCGATGCAATGCTGCCCAAACTGACAGAAGTACTTATGAGCCTCTACAGAGAACACTACACTATTGACGAACTAAAAGAACTCAATAAGTTCTACGCTTCAGAGATAGGACAGAAGAATATAAAACTCACACCCATATTTAGCATGGCAGGAACACAAGTAGCTACCGATCCAGAAATATTGGAAAAGCTACAAAGTATACTTGTTAAGCATATGACCAATAACGAGTAAATAACATAAAAACCGACGAGTAACTAATATCAAGTTGCTCGTCGTTTTTTTTTGCATTGCAATAATGTGAGTTGAGCGTTTTTTATAGATTATGTCAAATATAATAACCCAGAAATGCAATGAATATGGTATGCAAATAGTGTTTTGTTAAAAACGCTATTTGTTGTGTGGGAGAAATGTTAAAAAAAGTGTTTTTTATTAAGGGCTGTTTTCGTTTATATTGTAAAGAATTATTTTTGCGCTGTTGGACACTCAACGACATATTTCTGATATGCAAAACGTCCGTGCGGATTACATCTTGTTACTTTCTGTAACATATCCGAAATGCATACAAAATGGTATGCAGCAGCCTTCGTCGCGAAAAATCAAACATAATTTAATAACCTCTAACAAAAAACGTAATGAAATCTTTCTTTACCGTAGCAGCAATGCTACTGGTTGCTGTGTGTGCAATGGCACAATATACAGCAACAGGCAAGGTAGTTGATGCCGAAGATGGACAACCCATTGTGGGATGTGCCGTTATGGAGGCAGGAACGACCAATGGCACAGTTACCGACATTGATGGTAACTTTAGCATCAGAGTTGGTGCCAATCCAGCTGTGCTCAATCTATCGTATTTAGGCTATAAGAGTGCTAATGTAAACGTGTCAGATGCTAATACAAAAGTTGGCATAGTAAAACTTTCGCCTGACTCAAAAGCGCTCGACGACGTGGTTGTAAAATCGTCGATAGCTGTTTCGCGCAAAACTCCTGTGGCTTTGTCGTCGATAGATCCGGTGATTATAGAGGAAAAACTTGGTACGCAGGAATTCCCTGAGTTGCTCAACTCAACTCCTGGTGTATATGCTACTAAGAAAGGTGGTGGTTTTGGCGACTCTGAAATCAATATGCGTGGTTTCAAGAGTGCTAACGTTGCCGTAATGATTAATGGTGTGCCAGTCAACGATATGGAGTGGGGTGGCGTCTATTGGTCAAACTGGGCTGGCTTGTCAGACGTAACTCGTCAGATGCAGACTCAGCGTGGTCTTGGCGCAAGCAAAGTTTCGGCTCCTTCGGTTGGTGGTACTATAAATATTGTAACAAAGTCAATCGATGCTCAGAAGGGCGGAAAAGTTTCATACGGCGTTGGTAACGATGGCTATCAGAAGATGCTCGCAACAGTATCGACCGGTATGAACGAAAAAGGTTGGGCTCTCACGCTTCTCTTCGCTAAAACTTGGGGCGATGGCTACGTTCAGGGTACTGAATTCGAAAGCTACAACTGGTTTGCAAGCATAGCTAAACGACTCAACGATAATCATCAACTTTCGATTACTGCTTTCGGTGCTCCACAGTGGCACAATCAGCGTTCGGGCTACGACGGTTTGACCATCGCTGGTTGGCAGCAGGTGAAAGATTACATGAAGAGCGAAAGTGCATATAAATATAACCCTACATACGGTTTTGGTAAGAATGGCGAGCGCAAGACTTCGAGCCGCAACGAATACCACAAACCACAAATTTCGCTCAATCACCAATGGCAAATTGATGATAAACAAACGCTCTCTACTGCGCTCTATACTTCGATAGGTCGCGGTCATGGACGTAGCGGACAAACAACCGCCGCATACTCTAACAAATGGTATGGTGCATCGAATGGCGCACTCAACTACAACTTCCGCAACGAAGACGGTACTTTCGCTTACGACAAAATCCAAGAACTCAACGAACAGAGCGATCATGGTTCGGAAATGGTAATGTCGGTTAGCAAGAACTATCATACATGGTTCGGTTTGTTGTCGAACTATAATAATGAAGTAACTGAAGACCTCACAATTTCGGGTGGTGTCGACTTCCGCTGGTATAAGGGTATCCACACCAACGAGATTACCGACCTTTTCAATGGTGACTATTATGTAGACCGCTATCGTGCAAACGTAAAGGCTGCCAACAACGCAGCAGCTGCCGACGCTAACTTCAAAAACGAGAAATTGCATGTAGGCGACGTTGTCTATCGCGACTACGATGGCTACACTGTTCAAGGTGGCGTGTTTGCTCAAGGCGAGTACACTCTTGACCAACTCAACTTCTTCCTTTCAGGTTCGGTAGCTAACACAACATATTGGCGCTACGACCGTTTCTACTACGATGCTGATCACGCAGAGAGCGACCACGTAAACTTCTGGAGCGGTACAATCAAAGGTGGTGCAAACTACAATCTTGACGACAATCAGAACGTATTCTTCAATGCTGGTTACATCAGCCGTGCTCCATTCTTCTCGGGTGGCGCATTCCTCAATAGCACTGTAAGCAACGCTACTAACCCCGATGCAGTGAACGAAAAGATTGCTTCGGTTGAAGTTGGTTATGGTTTCGAAAATCAAATATTCAGAGCTAACCTCAATGCTTACTACACCAAATGGATGAACAAGACCATGGCAAAATCGAGCGACGTAACTCTCGCCGATGGTACACAAGACCGTTGGTCGATAAATATGGAAGGTATCGATGCTCGTCACATGGGCGTTGAACTCGATGTTATCGCTCGTTTGGCTTCTTGGTTTGAAGTAAACGGTATGTTGTCAATTGGCGACTGGGTTTGGGACTGCGACACAAGAGGTTATTTCTATAACTCAGGTGGTCAACCAATCAAGAACTCAAATTTGGAAATCGCTTCTGGCATGAAGGCTGAAGACCATGCACACATGGATTTCAAACTCGACAAAGTAAAAGTTGGTGGTTCAGCTCAAACAACTGCTGCACTCGGCGTTAAGTTCCGTCCTATGAAGGGCTTGCGTTTGGGCGTCGACTACAACCTCTTTGCTCGTAACTATTCAGACTGGGACTTCTCTACCAACGATGTAACATTCAACGGTGCAAAAGTATATAGCTCACCATGGCGTATTCCTTCAGGTCATAAGTTCAGCGCAAACATGGGCTATTCGTTCCAAATGGGCGACAAACTCAATGCTACTCTCTCGGGCAACGTAGACAACCTCTTCGACCAAGAATATATTGTTGACGCAACCGATGGCTCTGACCATACTTGGAAGACCGCATACAAGATCTTCTATGCATTCGGTCGCACATATTCGCTCAACTTCAAAGTCTCGTTCTAATCAATAAAAGCGAAGAATAATGAATAAGAAATTATATATAGCAAGTGCAGCGCTCCTTACATTGGCAGCCTGTGACTACAATGATAAATACTTCGATGGCCTCGACGAGATTGTTGCCGAAAGCCAAAAAGTGGTGACTTCGGTTGACTATACACTTACCGAAGCCGACTATTCGACAATTAGTAAGTATAGCGCCGTCGATGCTGCCGATGCTGCTGAATTGAGTGGCTTGGCAAAAGCACAATCGTTCAGTTCTACCGATTTCGCTGCTCGATACATACCTACATTGTTGGCAAGCAAATATCCAACAGTCGACAACGGTTCGGCAGTGAAGGTTACCTACAATCAGAATAAGGAACTTCCTGAATATCTCGGTCAGATAGCTGCAGCTACTACCTACACGCTTTCTGATGCTGATTATGAAAATGTTTGGGGCAATGCCAAAACAAAAAATCTGACTCCAAAAACATCATCTAAACTTTCTTCATTGGTTAAGTCAGGTATTGCAGATGCTGCATCAGGTGACTATGCATTTGTTTCTTACCAATATAGCGACAATGAGCCTTCTACTGAAGAGAATGCTTCAACTACGTTAATTCCTATAACTATAGCTAACACTCCTGCTGGCAATGATTGGAATTACATCAACACTGGTGCAATTGATCTTTCGGCATTCAAGGGTCAGAAAATTCGTTTAGGTTTTCGTTATACAAGTACAGAAGCAAGTGCTGGTACTGTTGAGTTCAAAAATTTGCAAGTTGCACAATATTTTGATGCATACGTATTTGCAAAGCAAGAAGACGGCTCTTTTAAATTGAACACAAAAGGTGTATCAGAGGCTGGTGAGTATGTTTTGGCGGCACATATGGCTGATGGCTATATTCCTTTTGGTAAACTTGCTGATGCAACCAAAACATATGGCTATTGCAAGGGCGATGCACTCGCCGCTACTGATAATATTTTTTCTGCTGAAAGTGTAGCCGATTATGTTGTTACACTTGAAATAGTCGATGGCGGATATAAAATCAAGGCTGACGGTAAGTATTTCTATATGAAAGGTACTTATGATAGCTTCAATGTTGCAGCAGAAATTCCAGAAGATGGCTTGGGCGTATGGACGGTATCTACAAACGCAAATGGTACTATATCTATAGTTAATGCAGGCAATTCAAAAACTATAAAATACGATACTAATTATAAGTCATTTGGCGCTTATGATGCTACCAAATGTGAAGCTGCAGTCTATATGGACAATACGCTTCTTTCTGCTGATAATGTTGCTGATTTTAGTATAGTTAATATTGTCGTAGGAAGCGGTTTGACTACCGTTTGGTCTCATGATACAAAGTATGGTTACAAAGGTACTGGTTATAACAATGGCAACTTCGAAGCTGATAGTTATATCATTACTTCAGAAATAGATCTTTCGAGTGCGACAGTTCCATGCGTAACATTTGATTTGGCAGGTAATAAATATGGCGAAGGTGCTGTAACGTCAGATTATTTCAATCTCTATGCTACTGTAGATTACACTGAAGGCGCTGATTTTATAGTTGATGGTAATGCAGTTGTAACTATTGATGAAAGTGTTGTTACTAAATATGCTCTTTTGCAGTATAATGGTTCCGAATGGAGTACTACCGATGGAGTCTTTGTTATCAATCCTGCAGATTATACTGCTATGGGCTTATCGAATGCTAACTTTAGTTCTTCTGCAAATCCAGATAATTACATTCCTAAATATTTGGCTGCTAACAAGCCATATGCACTTGAGGATGATGTTGTAGCAGTTGTTTATCATTATTATGATAGTTCAACTAAAGAAACTTCACTTTGTGTTGATGAATATACTTATACTGAAGGTGTTTGGGTAAAAACTATAACAACAGAAGCTGTTACGAGCCAGTTTGTGAAGACCAACGGCGCGTTTACCTTCGATCCTTCTGTAGTTATTAACTTGCCAAAGGCATCTACAAGTGCATATTTCTATCAAGCTTGTACCGATTGGGTTTGGGAGAATATTGATACTCCACTTGGCTTCACAACAAAAGGACAAGGCTATGTGACGAGCTATGCAAACAACGAATATTACACTGGTAGCACCGCATACCAGAACAATGTAGATTGGCGTGTGGCTAAAGCTCGTGAGCAGTATGCTGCTGGTTACGAAGGCTTGAGCGACGATGAAGCATTGGCGCTTATGCAAGATCATCTAAAGGAGGCTTGGGCTGCTACATTGTCTGTTCTCTATCCCGATGCTAAACCAATCGAAGGCATTGATGTTACTTACACCATCAACTTCATAGTCTATGGTCTTGACCAAACAGACTGGACTGTTGCATTCAAACTTGTTGGTGTAGGACAATTCGAATATGTAGAAGGCTCATTGAAGGCTGTAGAATAATCGCATATTTTTAATTCAAATCATAGCCACGGCACAATTCTAAGTGTCGTGGCTTTTTTTGTGTTTGTTTTTCAATATGTTAGATGTTCCTTTTAGAACAATAGTTGAATAAAATGTTGTAAAATTTGGTAATGATATTCCTTTTTTTAGAATTTTGTAACTAATTGTGATTGATGAAAATACTTTATTGTATAATCTCTCTCATAATTTTTATAACAGCTAAACTAATCAAGATATGAAAAGAAAACGCATTGCATTTATTGCGTTCTTGTCCGTGCTTTGTAGCAATGAGGCTATGGCGCAAACAGTATTGTACCTATTTCTATTCAAGCCACAGAGAATGGCTATTCCATCGAAACAAGTTTGGGGCAACTGACAACCAATATTGAGTCAGTTAATGGTTCGCTTTCAGCGTCGCCAATGACACCTGTTGTTGTTACGTATGAGTCTGAAATAGAATCAAACGTAATCACACCATCTAATATCACGCGGCAAGATGTGCAAATAGCCATTAGTGCCGATGCTATAAGTATTGCATCTATGGATGATATTGTTGGCGTATATGCTTACGACCTTGCAGGGCGTGGTAGCATCGGTAAGTGCTAATAGCACAGAAGTTGGCATAAAAAAAGCTAACCTGCCAATGGGCGAACTCATTATTGTGGTTACAACAAAAAGAGGCGAGTCGTATGCCAGCAAAATATTAAACAAGTGAATAATCAACTATCAAAAAACAAGAATACAATGAAAATCAAAAGTATTATTTTTTCTGTTGTAGCGATGTGCTTTGGTGCTATAGTAAGCGTAGCACAAGTGCCAGAGGCTATGCGTTTCCAATCGGTAGTACGCGATGCGAATGGAAAACTTATTAAAGATAAGGCTGTAGGGGTGCAAATTACCCTTTTCGATGGTAGTAATCATACCGATTTATACAGCGAAACATTTGAGGGTGAAACCGATGGTAATGGTGTAGTAAATGTAGAGTTTGGCACAGGTGTAGTAAATACCGAGCTCAAGTATAAAAACTTTGAAGATATTGATTGGAGTTGTACTGTTAGTGCTCCTTTGTGGATGAGAGTATCGATAGATCCCACTGGTGGTACTGATTATAGCATAGTAAGTGGCGATGTTGTAAAAAAAAGACGTCTGCTGAATTTCTTCGGCAGACGTCTTTTCTGTTTTAAGTCTTCTTATTTAGAGCAAGTGATGCTCTTTTGATTTGAATTTACTTCTTACTTTTCAGATATTCGTCCATTGAGGCAGCGGCTTTGCGACCGTCGCCCATGGCAAGAATTACCGTAGCACCACCGCGCACGATGTCGCCGCCAGCAAATACGTCTTCTTTGGTTGTTTGAAGTGCGTCGTTGGCTTCAAGAGTGCCTTTCTGTGTGGTGTGGAGCTCTGGGTGCGCATTAGGAATGAGTGGGTTAGGCGATACGCCTACGCTCACAACAACCATATCGGTGTCGATGGTAACCGTCTTACCTTCAACTGGCACAGGGCTGCGGCGCCCGCGTTCGTCGGGTTCGCCAAGCTCCATAACTTGCAGCACGGCTTGTTTTACGCGACCTTTCTCGTCGGCAATGTACTCAATAGGATTGTGAAGGAGCATAAACTCGATGCCCTCTTCCTGTGCGTGCTTAATCTCCTCTTTGCGGGCAGGCATCTCGTCCATCGAACGACGATAAACAAGATAAACATCCTCTGCACCGAGGCGTTTTGCCGTACGAACTGAGTCCATAGCGGTGTTGCCACCACCAACCACAACAACGTTTTTGCCGAAGAATACTGGAGTATCTTTCTTCGGATCGGCAGCGCCCATGAGGTTTACGCGAGTAAGGTATTCGTTCGAGCTCATGATGCCAATGCAGTTTTCGCCCGGAATATTCATGAAACGAGGCAGACCAGCGCCCGAACCTACGAAGAATGCTTTGAAACCTTCGGCGCGGAGGTCGTCCATAGTAGCCGTCTTACCTACGATGAAGTCTGGCTCGAACTTAACGCCCATCTTGCGGAGGTTGTCAATTTCGGCTTCAACAATCGAGTTTGGCAAGCGGAACTCAGGTATACCATACTTAAGCACACCACCAATCTCGTGCAATGCCTCGAAAACTGTTACGTCGTAGCCACGCTTAGCCATGTCGCCAGCGAATGTCAGACCTGCAGGGCCCGAACCGATAGCTGCCACTTTGATGCCGTTGGCAGGTGCAAGTTCAGGTACGGCCATGTTGCCCGAGTTGCGCTCATAGTCGGCAGCAAAACGCTCGAGGTAGCCAATAGCCACAGCTTGCTTCTTCGATTTTGTATATATACATTGGCTCTCGCATTGCTTCTCTTGTGGACATACGCGACCACAAACGGCTGGCAATGAGCTTGTTTGTTTTATCGTCTTAGCGGCTTCGAGAATTTCGCCACGTTCGATATTCTTTATGAACTTAGGTATGTTAATCTCCACTGGGCAGCCCGTCATACAGCCTGGGTTAGGGCAGTCGAGGCAGCGCTTAGCCTCTTCGCGAGCCTGCTCAAGTGTCAGACCCTCGTTTACTTCGATGTACGACTTGTTGCGCACGTTAGGGTCAACTTCGGTCATCTTAACACGCTCCAAAGCCATGCGGTCTTTGGGTTTGATGGCGTTGCGAACTTCAACGCGCCACGCCTCTTCGCGTTCGGCTTTCAGTTTTTCTATATCTATTGCCATGTTCTTCTTTTGTTGAGGTGTTGATTAATTGTTTTGTGCTGCTTTCCAAGCTTCGAGAGCTGCAGTCTCTTCGGCTTTGTAGCCAGCCATGCGGGCAAGCATTCCATCGAAATCGACCTGATGAGCGTCAAACTCTGGTCCGTCGACACAAACGAATTTTGTCTTTCCGCCAACCGTCACGCGGCAAGCACCGCACATGCCAGTGCCATCTACCATTACGGTGTTGAGGCTCACTACGGTAGGTATGTCGTATTTCTTGGTTGTTAGGGCTGCAAATTTCATCATTATAGCCGGACCAATAACTACGGCTTCCGACACCTTTTCGCGAGCTATCACGTCTTCCATACCTACGGTAACGACGCCTTTCTTGCCATACGAACCATCGTCGGTCATGATGATAACCTCGTCGGCGCTCTTACGCACCTCTTCTTCGAGGATGATGAGGTCTTTGGTGCGGGCTGCCAAAACGGCTACAACACGGTTGCCAGCAGCCTTGTGTGCTTGTATGATAGGGAGCAGTGGAGCCACGCCAACGCCGCCGCCGCATGCCAACACTGTGCCTTCTTGTTTCTCAATTTTGGTGGCCTGACCCAGCGGACCAACAACATCGGTGATGTAGTCGCCCACATTCAGGTTGAAAAGTTTGTTTGTCGATACGCCAATGCGCTGCACAACGAGTGTTATTGTGCCTTTTTCTACGTCGCTACCAGCTATGGTGAGCGGTATGCGTTCGCCGTCTTCGCCTATGCGGATAATTACGAAGTGTCCAGCACGACGCGATTTCGCAATGCGTGGCGCCTCTACAACGAACTTCGCTACATTAGCGGAAAAGAGTTCCTTACCAACGATTTTGTTCATGGCTATATTGTTTCTTTGTTTTTTGTGTTCAATCTTCGCAAATGTCGGAAAAAAAAGCGGGTTACACCTATCTTTAAGGAAATTTATATATTTTCTAAACAAATGAGTTATAAGTTTAACTTTTAAAAAGTAACTATTTTTATATTGTATTGATTTAATATGTAATTATATTATTGAAATATCTTACATTTTTATTATTTGATATAAAAGCTTAGGTGTAACACCGAATTTTTTCGATTCAACAATAAGTTGTTATTTAGTGCATGTACGTAGTAGTGTGATAATATGTAAATATACCCAAGTAGCATTATTAGTAACTCATAATAAGTCATTCGCAATAATTCCTTACCTTTGCCATTATTTGTAATTCATATGGCGAACAACAATAATTGGCGTAAGCGCGATGGCGTAGTCTATTCAACGGCGGCCAACTTTGACTATGATATGGAGTCGGAAGAGGAAGAATCGACTCTGCCACCGCAGCAACAGAATTTAAAAGTGATGCTCGATAAAAAGCAGCGAGCTGGTAAGATGGTTACATTGGTAACAGGTTTTGTGGGTACCGATGATGATTTGAAAGATTTAGGTAAAAAACTCAAGACATCGTGTGGAGTGGGTGGTTCGGCAAAAGATGGTGAGATACTTATTCAAGGCGATTTCCGCGATAAAGTATTTACCATACTCACTCAGGGTGGATACAAAGTGAAACGAGTAAACTGACAATATTTTGTTTGTCATTTATTTATCGTGAGTAATTAGTAATTCGTCGGTTGAAAATGGAACCATTAGCAGAGAGAATGCGACCGCAGTCGTTGTCGGATTATGTAGGGCAGCGACATTTAGTAGGCGAGGGTGCCATACTAAGGCGTATGATAGATGGTGGGCGGTTGTCGTCCATTATCTTATGGGGACCTCCTGGTGTTGGTAAAACTACACTTGCCAAGATAATATCGAAACAACTCAATCGTCCGTTTTTTACACTTTCAGCCATTAGTTCGGGAGTGAAAGAGGTGCGCGAGGTTATTGATAAAGCCAAAAGCGGACGTTTTTTCAACCCAGAATCGCCCATACTCTTCATCGACGAGATACATCGCTTCTCAAAAGCCCAGCAAGATAGCTTGTTGGCAGCAGTGGAGGAGGGTATAGTAACGCTTGTTGGTGCAACTACGGAAAATCCTTCGTTTGAAGTTATTTCGCCATTGCTGTCGCGTTGTCAGGTTTATGTGCTAAAACCATTAGAGCATACCGATTTAATAGAGCTAACTCGTCATGTGCTTAGTACCGATGAGGTGCTCAAACAGTTGAATATTAAGTTACAAGAAGAGGCTGCGTTGGTACGTTATTCAGGTGGCGATGCTCGTAAATTGCTTAATATTATTGAGTTAGTTGTAAATTCGCAAGCAGGACAAGATGAGATAATAATCGACGATAAGCGAGTGGTGGATAATTTGCAGCAGAGTCCGGCAATGTACGATAAAAATGGTGAGATGCACTATGATATTATATCGGCATTCATCAAGTCGATACGTGGTTCTGACCCCGATGCTGCTGTCTATTGGCTTGCTCGTATGATAGAGGGAGGAGAAGACCCTAAATTCATAGCTCGCCGACTCGTAATATCAGCCTCAGAAGATATTGGACTAGCCAATCCTAATGCTCTGCTTATGGCCAATCAAGCTTTCGATGCAGTGAATAAAGTAGGATGGCCCGAGGGGCGTATCATATTATCGGAGGCAACCATATACTTAGCAACGTCGCCCAAAAGCAATTCGGCCTATAATGCAATCAACGATGCGTTGGCTTTTGTGAAGCAAACTGGCAATTTGCCTGTGCCATTGCATTTGCGCAATGCACCTACTAAACTGATGGAAAAGATGAACTATGGTCGCGACTACAAATATGCTCATGACTATCCTGGACATTTTGTTGTGCAGCAATATTTGCCCAACGAAATAGCGCAAATGCGTTTCTATCATGCACAAGATAATGCAGCTGAAGCAAGAAGCAACGAACTGCAGCGTAGTAGATGGGGGCAGTATAAGATTGATAATTAATAACTCATAACTCATAACTCATAACTTATAACTTATAACTTATAACTTATAACTCATAACTTATAACTCATAACTCGTAATTATATAAATGAAAATAGATTCTATACCACAGATTAAGCACACCGATAGTGGCAACTTTTTTGTTTTTGCTGGTCCGTGTGTTATTGAAGGCGAAGATATGGCGCTTCGTATAGCCGAGCACCTAACCGAAGTAACCGATCGTCTGCGTATACCATTTGTATTCAAAGGTTCGTATCGCAAAGCTAATCGTTCGCGTATCGATTCGTTTAGTGGCATTGGTGATGAAAAGGCACTTAAGATATTGCGTAAGGTGAGCGAAACATTTGGTGTGCCCACCGTTACCGATTTTCATTCGGCTAACGAAGCAAGCATGGCTGCTGAATATGTTGATGTGTTGCAAGTACCAGCTTTCCTTTGCCGACAAACAGATATATTGGTGGCAGCCGCTCAAACTGGCAAAGTAGTCAACATTAAAAAAGGACAGTTTTTGGCTCCTGAAGCTATGGAACATGCAGTCAGAAAGGTTCTCGACTCGGGCAACGACAAGGTTATTATCACCGATCGTGGAACAATGTTTGGCTATTACGACCTCGTTGTCGATTATCGTGGCATTCCTGTTATGCAGCAGCAAGCACCTGTGGTTCTCGACATAACACACTCATTGCAACAACCTAATCAAGCTTCAGGTGTTACGGGTGGCAAACCTGCACTCATTGAGACAGTAGCACGTGCAGGTGTGGCTGTGGGAGTCGATGGCTTGTTCCTTGAAACACATTTCGACCCACGCAATGCTAAATCTGATGGCGCTAATATGCTCGATTTAAAATTGTTTGAAGGACTGATGCAACGATTGGTAGCATTGCGTCAGACAATAAATAAATTCTAATAAATCAACCTCTTATATGCAGAAAAAACTTCTATATGCTTTGTCATTGTTAGCCTTTGCATCATGTGGAGATAACAATAGTTACAAAGTAATTTGCAATGTACCAGCAGATGCTGAAGTTGCCGATAGTACAATAGCCTACATTTGTACATATGAAGCTGGTACACGCGACAGAGTTTACACCGATTCGGCACTTGTTATTGGTAATCAGGTAACCATTGAAGGTTCTATTCAAGGTACTGAAGTTCGTAGGTTCGAAATAGGTTATAAAGGTAGACTTTATGCCAATTTTATTCTCGAAAAAGGCGAAATCGTTATCGACATCGAAAAGGGTATAGCACATGGCACACCACTCAACAATGCAATGGCAACATACATGCAGCAAGCCGATTCTATTGAAGCTTTGGCAGGCGATCGCTACGATGCCATAGTGAAAGATTCGACCATGTCTAACGATGAAAAAAACGAATCATTGTCGGCCATATTTAGTGATTATAACGAGGCATCGTTAACCATGGCACATAATGTGGTGGATGTGAATAATGACAATGCATTGGGGCGTTTTGTTTTTTGGCAATATATAGCCTACAATGAAGGAATGACGCCCGATGCATATAAAGCAGAGTTGGCAAAAGCTGGCGAATATATAGCTACATTTGGTCCAGTGAAGAGCATAACCAAGCGTTTTGAAGCTCTTGCTGCCACTCAGCCCGATGCCAATTATGTCGACTTTACCATTCCACGTGGTAATTTGGATGGTACTGATGCAAAATTGTCAGATTATGTGGGTAAGGGCAAACTTATTTTGGTCGATATGTGGGCTAGTTGGTGTCCACCTTGTCGTGCTGCTATGCCTTATATCCGTGAAGTGTATGAAAAATACGCAGGTGATAAGTTCGACGTTGTAAGTATTGCAGTATGGGATGAACGTCAAAAGAGTATCGATGCTATTCCTAAACTTGGAATGACATGGAATCAGATAGTAGAAGCTGAAAGCATACCAACTGAATTGTATGGCGTGAATGGTATTCCACATCTTATGCTTATAGGTCCAGATGGTAAAATTATAGCTCGTGGTTTGAGCGATACTGTACTCGATCTTTGGGTTAGTTCCGAACTAAAGAAAATGGAGTAAAAGAGTAAAAAATAGGTTTTGTACATAATTGTACAAAGCCTATTTTTTATTGCATGAAAGATGATTTTTTTATACCTAGACAACCAAATATCTGTCTCAATGAAAATTATACTTACAACAGTAGTTGTTGTAGCCTTGCTATTACTAATAGCATATGTAATATTCAAGTTCAAAAATCACAATAAGGAAGTTCTAATTGATGGTGAAAGAGTTTTTATGGAGACTCTCATGAGAGACGAATCAATAAGTCGCAGATACATTGTTACTACGGGAATGAGTGAACAAGAAGTAAAAAGAGCTATAAACGACTTTCTTGCTATTTATTCGCAAGATAGACCCATTGAGCGTCCTACCGCAGTCAAAAAAGAAGGTAATTCGTTTATTCTCGAAATGGCATCCAACGTTGATTATAGTTTGTTTTGCTATTGGGTAAACTACCTCGTTTATTCCAATAAGGAGAAGAGATATAATGATAATGTGATAGGTTGGTACGAAGTTAGCCCAAGTGCGAAAGGCTTTTGGAAACCATACATAGGTCAAAAGATAAAATTCTTCATTCCAGCGTCAGATTCAGACTTTGACAATGTCTACTTTATGACGCCTGATAATATCTGTTATAAGCAGGAATTTGCCTACGACTCACCATTGGTAATGGTGAGTGGAGATTTGTAAAACCGTACAATTTTGCCTTGTCGACAATATACGCAAGCAGTCATAGTACTCAATGGTAAAAGCTAAATCTATATTTTCTCTTTCAGAATCAATGAGACCATTTCTATCAAAGAATTGAATACTTTCATTTATAAGCTCTATGCAGATATTATAGTCATGGTTATTGTACAAGACATTAGCCACAAAGAAACCAAACATAGTTTGTCCATAAGTCGAAAAAAAGTTGAGTTATGGACGAGGAATATTTTTTATTTTGTTGTCGAAGATTAATAATCCACGACTAACGAATTTGCGGATTTCAAATCCGCATTTCACTGACGGCGGATTACAAATCCGCCGGAACGGAGGAAATTGCTCATTTGTGCTTGTTGCAACAGTTTATACTTAATTGAAATTCAG
>JBGUYH010000020.1:0-11626 GCA_045118595.1 Bacteroidales bacterium
CTCATCAGAGAAGAGCATAAAGTGGTATATCAGTATTTTAGCTGCTTCTTTCAAAGCATCTTTCGGATGAATAGATCCGTTGGTTTGTACTTCGATAACCAACTTCTCATAGTCCGTTTGCTGCTCCACACGATAGTTTTCAACAGAATACTTTACGTTGCGGATAGGGGTATGGATTGAATCGATAGCGATAACACCGAGCTCTTCCTCTGCCGGAGCATTTTCCTCGCTCGGAACGTAACCTCTACCCTTTCCGATGGTGAATGTCATATTGAAATTCACATCAGAATTGAGATTACATATAACGAGTTCTGGGTTAAGCACCTCAAACGAGTGCATAAACTTATTGAAATCGCCTGCAGTTATTTGCTCCTGTCCAGTGATATGGATTGTCACTTTTTCACTATCAACACCCGAAACAATTTGCTTTAGGCACACTTGCTTGAGGTTGAGAATGATCTGCGTAACATCATCAACAACACCTGGAATGGTTGCAAACTCATGTTCTACGCCATCAATCTTAATCGTCGTAATTGCGTAGCCCTCAAGGGAGGAAATAAGTATTCTTCTTAAGGCATTTCCAATTGTGATACCATATCCTGGCTCAAGCGGACGGAATTCGAAACGACCGACTTTGTCGTCATTCTCGAGCATTATAACCTTGTCTGGTTTTTGGAAAGCTAAAATTGCCATAAGAATTAATTATTTAGAATACAAATCGACGATCAACTGTTCTTGGAAGTGCTCTGGGATATCACTTCTCTCAGGCATATTCAAGAATTTGCCCGACATTGTTGACTTATCCCACTCCAACCATGAATATTTAGAAGCTGAATGAGATGCCAAAGAGTCAGCTATCACCTCAAGTGACTTCGACTTTTCGCGAACTCCGACAACTTGACCCGCTTTTACGCGATAAGATGGAATGTTTACAACTTCACCATCAACGATGATGTGACGATGACCTACCAACTGTCTGGCTGCTGCACGGGTAGGAGCTATTCCAAGTCTGTATACTACGTTGTCAAGACGGCTTTCGAGAAGGCTGAGCAATACCTCACCAGTTACGCCCTTCAATCTCTTAGCATCTGCATAAATCTTACGGAACTGACGTTCCAATACACCATATGTGTATTTTACTTTCTGCTTCTCATCAAGCTGAGAACCATACTCACTTGTCTTCTTGCGACGGTTCTGACCATGCTGTCCGGGAGGGTAATTTCTCTTCTCGAACACTTTGTCTGAGCCAAAAATTGCTTCACCGAAACGGCGTGCAATACGCGTCTTAGGACCAATGTATCTAGCCATTGTAACTAATTTTTGATTTTTAAAATTTTGATCTAAATGATGAATATGGCAGCCGTAAGATTATAAGTTTTAAATCATATAACCAATCATTATTCAAAATCCAAATCAAAAACCTATTATAACTAGTAATTAAACAATTACGTAACTCAATTACACTCTACGGCGTTTTGGAGGACGGCAACCATTGTGTGGCAGTGGTGTTACATCGACAATCTCAGTAACCTCGATGCCTGCTGCATGAATAGCACGAATAGCTGATTCACGACCGTTACCTGGACCCTTTACATAAGCCTTCACCTTGCGCAAACCAAGGTCATAAGCAACCTTTGCACAATCTGCAGCTGCTGTTTGAGCTGCATATGGAGTGTTTTTCTTTGAACCCTTGAAGTTCATCTTACCAGCGCTCGACCATGAAATAGCCTGTCCCTGCTGATTGGTAAGAGTAATAATGATATTGTTGAACGAAGAGTGAATATGAGCCTGACCTACAGCCTCAACGTTAACTACTCTCTTCTTCAGATTTCCTGATTTCTTAGCCATAATTCAGTTCAATTATTTAGTAGCCTTTTTCTTGTTTGCAACTGTCTTCTTCTTACCCTTACGAGTACGTGCATTGTTCTTAGTCGACTGACCACGAACAGGCAAACCAAGACGGTGACGAATACCTCTGTAGCAACCTATATCCATCAAACGTTTGATGTTCATTTGTACTTCAGAACGGAGCTCACCTTCTACTTTGTAGTTAGCACCAATAATTTCACGGACCTTCTGAATCTGAGCGTCAGTCCAATCCTTCACTTTTACACTACGGTCAATTCCGGCCTCCTTAAGAATTTCGACAGATATGTTCCGACCGATTCCGTAGATGTAAGTCAATGCGATTTCACCAATCTTATTAGATGGTACATCGACACCAGCAATTCTTGCCATAACTTAACTTCTTCTGTTTTAATTAATTAACCTTGACGTTGTTTAAACTTAGGATTCTTCTTGCATATTACATACAAGTGACCCTTACGGCTGACTATCTTACAATCAGCACTTCTTTTCTTAATAGATGCTCTAACTTTCATCTTCTATTTATTTATAGCGATAAGAAATTCTACCTTTTGTCAAATCATAAGGGGAAATTTCAACCTTCACCTTGTCGCCCGGCAATATCTTGATATAGTTCATTCGCATCTTACCCGATATATGGGCAGTTATAATCAAACCATTCTCAAGCTCCACTCTAAACATTGCGTTAGAAAGAGCCTCCTTAATAATTCCGTCTTGTTCTATTGACGACTGTTTTGGCATATAAATACTTAATAAATAAGTTTTTGTATATTATTTCTCATTATAATTCGGGTGCAAAGATAATACAATTTTTTCTTTCACAATAACATACAAATAAAAAAAGCCTAAAACTTATCTAAATTACGCACTATGTTGAATAATTCTTACAATGTAAAAATTACTCCATGTTATATAATAAAAGTCGGAATCAGTACATCTAACTCCGACTATATTATCGCCATACGAATTACAAACTTATTCTAATCATCTTCCGCATTCTCGATGTGTTTTATGTATGCCGAAGGTGTCAGACCAAATTCGTCTTTGAAGCACTGGCGGAAGTAGGCCATGCTGTTGATGCCTACCATATACGACACTTCGGAAATGGTGTAGCGACCTGTGAGCAAGAGTTTTTCGGCGTTGTGCATACGTACTTTGCGAATGAACTCGTTGGCGCTCATGCCGGTGAGGGCTTTTATCTTGCGATAGAGCGTCGAGTGGCTCATACCTACTTTGTCGCCAATGAAGCTAACGTCTATCTTGTCGCTTTCGATGTTGTCGTTTATCACAGCCGTCACCTTCTCGATAAATTCGGCATCTATGCGACTTATCGACTCGGTAAGCTCGGCTTTTTTGTTGCTATCCGAAGCTTTCGAAATGGCTTTCACTATACGTTTGCGACTTTCGATAAGGTTCTCAACGCGGCTATGAAGCACCGAGGCGCTAAATGGCTTGGTGAGATACGAGTCGGCGCCCTTCTGATAGCCATCGGTGCGTGCTTCGGGCGAATTTTTTGCTGTAAGTAGAATGATAGGTATGTGGCTTGTAGCTACGTCGCCTTTTAGTATCTGACACATCTCGGTGCCGTCCATTTCGGGCATCATTATGTCGGATATGATGATGTCGGGCAGGGAGCGGCGAGCGGCGGCTAAACCTTCGGTGCCATTGGTGGCGGTGACTACTTCGAACTGCTCTTCAAACGAGTCGCGGATGTAGTTAAGTATGTCGCTATTATCTTCAACCACAAGCATTATAGGTTTGCGGTCGGTCTCGTCAACCGTTTCTACGTCGGATGCCACGGGTTCGGGTTGTGGCGTTGCAACTTCGTTTTCATCATCGTCGTCGAGGCGCACTGCACCTTCAAACGAATCGCGTATTGGTATAGCTATTTTGAATGTAGTGCCAACACCCACCTGACTCTCGACGATAATATCGCCACCATGCAGTTTTATAAGATTCTTAGTCAGAGCCAAGCCAATGCCAGTGCCCGAGGTGTGGTGGTCGCTATCTTCAACCTGATAATAGCGGTCGAAGACGTGTGGCAATGCATATTCAGGAATACCGATGCCCGTGTCGGCCACGGTGATGCTAAGTTGCTGCGCATTGGCACTGCCTATCACATCAAGATTTATAGTTATGCTGCCACGCTTGGTGTATTTCACGGCGTTGGACAGTATGTTATTTATGGCCGTTTGCACCACATCGGTATCGAAAAGCAGACGTTGCGGCACGGCAGGCGAAATATGCAGTGCGTAGGTAAGATCGCGATTGCGATTGAGCTCTTTGTACGATGCCACAATCTCGTGAATAACCTTTGCCACGTTGCCCATCTTGACGCATAAAGTTTGCTTTTGCAGCTCAGTCTTGCGGAAGTCGAGCAAGCGATTGATGAGTCCGAGCAACTTTTGTGCGCTATTGTGTATGATGGCTATTTTGTTGGCCTGACGCAGAGGAATTTCGGTATCCTGCTTGAGGTCTTCGAGCGGACCGAGAATGAGCGTGAGCGGAGTGCGCAATTCGTGCGTCATATTGGTAAAGAAGCGCTGACGTTCGTCGTCGAGCATCTTCTGACGTATGTTTTTCTCGCGTTCGAGTTCAAGCGTATGCGATAGCGTTATATGTCTGTCGTAGACGCTGAAAAGCAGCCATGCTATACCTACAAATAGGAATGCGTAAATTAGTTTAGCCCACCACGTTAGCCATAGCGGCGGTTCGATGGTGATAGGCAGCGCGGCCTCTGTTTCGCCCCATTCGCCATTGCGCACACGAGCACGAACACGGTATATATAGTCGCCGTGTGGCACATTGCGATATGTGGCTTCGTTGCTCTGGCGCACCACATGCCAGCGGTCGTCGAAGCCATCGAGCTTGCACGAGAATTCGACCACATCGGCAAGTGCATAGTCCATAACATTGAACTCAACCGAGAAGGTGTTGTCGGTATGTTTCAGCGTAACGGCGCGGGTGGCAGTAATGGCTTCGGGTGTTGCGCCTTCGCCATAGATGCGGAAACCTGTTATGCGAGGTTCGGGCAAGTCGATATTATAATTATTGAGGTCGGGCGAGACGATAGCTACACCATTCTCCGAACCGAAATACATAGTACCATCGACACCTGTGGTGACAGCGCCACCGTGGAAGATGCCTCGTGGCAAACCATCGCGATGGTCGAAGTTACTTATCACTTGGCAATGCGCATCGATGCACGACAAGCCGTTATTGGTGGTTACCCACATCTGTCCCTTCTCGCCTTCGGCTATACCGTATGCAATGACGCCCTCGGTCTCTGGACGAACGTAATTGACATATTCGCCCTTTTCGAACACAGCCACGCCATTGCCCGTAGCTACCCACATACGGTTGCTGCTGTCGCGATAAATCTGATAGATAGTATTCGATAAGAATTGCCCGTCGGAGATGAATGCCACTTTGCGTGTAGGGTCAGCAGGGTCGATAACAATAACACCTTGTCCGAATGTTCCAACCCATAAATAACCATTGCCATCTACAGCCACTGCACGCACCAAATTGTCGCGGAGAACGCTGTTTTCTTGTGTTATATGCTGCTTTACTTGATGTGTATGGCGGTCGAGACAGAAGAGTCCGTAGTTCGATGCCACTAAAATTATACTTGAATCTTGTCGAAGAGCACGAATATCGACAGCTTCAGGCGAAAGTGGCACACGAGTAAACGTATGACTATTGGCTGCGCAGAAGTTTAATCCGCCTTGGAATGTGCCTGCCCATATATTGCCATCGGAATCGGTTATGGCTGAAAGTATGGCATTATCGGATAAACGACTATTATTTTTATCTAGATGGTCTACACGTCGTCCATCCTTGAAAATATCGAAGCCGCCACCATCGGTACCTATCCATACACGTCCGTCGGATGTCGTGGTCATGCCCCACGCCACTCGCCAACTGAGGTCGCCCGACGCCATATTCCATTGCTTAATTACAGCTTCACGGTTGCTGATAAAATAGACACCACTACCAAATGTAGCTATCCACGTGTTGCCATATTTATCGATATTGATGTCGCTAACAGTTATTTTATCAAGTCCCTCGATAGGTAATTTATCTATTTCGAGTGCGCCAATTGATGTAAAAATGCCATTAGCTCGCACTACATTGATACCTCCATTTTCAACGCCTACCCAAAGGCTACCATCGGGCATCTGCTTCATACATTTTATTCGCCCACTAATTTGGCTCACACGAATGAAACTGCCATTGATAAAATATGCCAATCCGCCATCTGTGCCTACCCACACACCGCCACGAGTATCGGGTAATATGGCATATACTTGATCGGATGGTATGGTATTGGCATCGGATGGTATGCAACGATAATTGCGCACTTGCCTACTAACAGGGTCGATAACAGAGAGACCTGTATTGACATGTCCTACATAGACCAATCCGTGACTATCAGCTTCAACAGTCCATATCTGATTTCCGCCTAAACCTTTAAGGTTATCGACAGAGAAGTGCGTTATAGTGTTATCAATAGCATTGAGGCAGTCGAGACCTTCCCAATAATACGAAATCCATACATTGCCAGCCGCATCAGCACATAAGTCAGTTATGTCATTGGCCGTTATAGCGCCATTGTCGCGACTGAAACTACTGAATATTTCGTTTCGACAATCGAATATCGAAAGACCATAACGTTGTGTAGCGATATAGACAGTGTTTTCTGTGGCAATAACTCGGTTGAGCTCGTTGCCGTTTATCTGTCCTTTATAAAATGGTGTGAACGTGCTACCATCGAAGCGGTTAGCGCCTAATTCGGTGGCAAACCACATATAGCCATTGGCGTCTTGGCATATGCTGCTAACAAAGTTATCAGACAAGCCATTGTTGATGTCAAGAATCTTAACCTGAATAGGTTTTGCATTGGTCAGTACCTCTGTGGCGCACAACATAAGCGCCGATAGCAGCATTTTGTTCATATATTATTTCATATTTGACTTTTACAAATTAACAACATATCTAATTGTCAATTTTCAACTGTCAATTTTTAATTCAAGGTGTACACTACCGTTGTTACCGAACGCGCACCTATGGTTAACTTTGCATTATAATCGCCTTCGATGGTTCTGCGAAGACTGTTCGATGCGTTTGTAACATAGACCGACATCTGAGTAGGAACAGCTCCATTTGCAAAACTTGTTGTTGTTACGATTTCTGAGGCGTTCATGTTAACGTAAACTGCAATAATTTGCGAATTATCGCTTGAAATATATGCAGAACCAAGTAAACCATTCATATCGGTAGCACCAATAAGTTCTACTCGTTTACTGCCTGGACGTACGAAACGGCTATAGTTACCAAGCACCCATAGATTTTTGTCGGCAGTTAATTTACCACCATTTTTTATGTCACCATAACTCTCTTCATCATTGTCACCTTGTGCGTTCATTCTAATGAGATAGAAACGATTTTTCTGACTCCATTTTTCTTGTGCGAACACTGTCCAATAGCTCCATCCTGCCATATTACCAAAAGTAAGGTCGCAGTGTATTATCTTACCCATATAGAGAGCAATATCCATTTTTGTAGCATCGTCGTAGCTAGCGGGGAAACCTGCACTTACCGATGGTGCTGCATCGAGCATCGACCATTCGGTTTGCATAGCAGTGAGACCGTATTGTGCGGCTGCATCGCGTACATTTTCACGAATGGTTGTGAGATCTGTATTGGTGGTGAATGTCCAGTAGCTATGTCCGGCTACAATGGGTGCTACATGAGCTAAATCGCCAACATAGGTATTGGTGTTATTTTTGTTCCAGAAGGCATCAATTTGTTTGTTTCCACGAGCCTCACTTCCTGCATAGAGACAAGTAAGCTTTGCTGCTTCTGGTATCAGTATTTGCGCTTTAATATTGTGTTTGTCGATGCTACTATTGAGTTTGCGAACAAGTTGAGCTATATTTTCATTCTCCCATGGTGACCCTTCTTGCCCATCGTTCCAATCAAATTGTGGTTCGTTGACAGGGTCGATGTATGTGATGTTGTAACCATCATTTTCAAAGTGTTGAGTAACAGTGGCAAGGAACTCAGCGAAATCATCGTAGCAATCGTCTTTGAGGTTGCACTTTGCACCGCTGTTTTTCATATTGGCAAGACCATTTTTAGTGTAATATATGGGTGCCGAATTAGAGAAGAGCAAGAAGTGTGGCACACCATATTCTTTAGCCTTCTGCATAAAATATTGCTGTCCGTCGCAACGTGTCCAATCGTAAGTACCATCGGCATTCATAAAACATTCGGCACGACGTGTTTCATCGTCGATATTGCTTGCCGAACCTTGAGTGGCACTGCCTGCACCAATATTTACACGCCAACAAGAAAGACCAATGCCGGCAGCGTTGCCAGAAGTGTATATATCTTGACTGAAAAGCCACTTAGCGGCTTGTGCTTTCTGTGCATCGGTGAAATAATCGGCAACATACTCGGCTGTCCAACAATCGGATGCGCCAAAGTCTTGTATGGTTTGATATTGAGTAGCGACATCAATGCTAATGGATGTTGCTGTATTATCGTCGGATGATGATGTTGATATTGTATCGGATGACACAATAGGTGATATTAGATTATCGGCTACGTCTTTGTCTTTGCATGACAACAAGACAATAGTTAGTGCTACAACAACGATATAATAAATTTTCATAATTCGATAATTAAAATTAAAAAAGCGGAGACATCTTCGAGAGCCGAAAATGCCTCCGCTACAAAACATAATATATACCTAAATGAACCCTATGAAAGCATTTAAATATTTTGGAGTTATAAGTTTTGGAGTTTTTTGCTTACTCCCAAACTTATTTAGTATCCAGGATTCTGCGAAACAGAACCATTGCTACGGTCGATTTCAGCTTGTGGGATAGGCCACAATTCGTGGCGACCTTCAATGAAGAGATGACCTTCATCAGAAGGTTCTTGGGTGTGAATAGTCTCCCACTCATCTGTCGATGTAGCATTGTATTGTACGAACTCACCATTTTCGCCCATCACACATGCAATGCGCGCTTTGTTTTGCACTGGGTCAATCTCACGGCGTAGATCGTAGAGACGCATACCTTCGCCAGCAAGTTCGAGGCGACGCTCTTTCCAGATAGCATAAAGGAGGTCGTTTCCGCTGAGACCAGTCTTAGCTGGCAAATTAACACGAGCACGAATTGTATTGATGTCGGCAAGAGCTTGGTTATTATCGCCAAGTTCAAAAGCTGCTTCTGCACGAGTTAGATACATCTCGGCGAGGCGAATAATAATCTTATCCAATGGCACTTTGCCATCAATTTTACCAGCAGCTGCGAGTTCTTGACGAACAGCAATAGGCACGTAGAATTTACGCCATACGCGACACGATTTATTTTCGTTGATGTCGAACTTATATTCTGGATTATCTATTTCATCGCCATATACAGGTTCGCCATACTTAACGATAGTACTCTTGCGGCGTATTTCGTCACCTTCGCTTATGTATGCCTGCTCAAGGTTTGATGTAGGAACACACCAGCCCCAACCATCCATTGCTTTGTTAGCAGCTTTGTCGTCATCGCTCCAAATCTCGCCACGAGCTGCAGTAATGGTAGGTATGCGCGCACCAACATCATAGCTTTGACTGCTATTAGCTTGTATTTCAAAAATAGACTCTACACCATTGTGATTGTAACAACTCCAAATGTTAACAAACTCAGGCTCGAGAGCATATTTTCCGCTGTTAATTACGCTATCAGCGTATTTATAAGCATTAGCATAGTCGCCCATAAAGAGATATGTACGAGCAAGCATAGCCTCACAAGCACCACTTGTTACACGACCAGCATTAGTAGCATTCCACGATTCAGGAAGAAGCGATGCAGCATCAGTAAGGTCGTTCACAATTTGCTTATAAACATCAGCTTTAGACGAACGTGCTAATCCCAAACCATCAGTACCGATTGTCTCGGTGAGAAGCACTACATCGCCAAAGTTTTGCACAAGTTCCCAATATGCGTAGGCACGGAAAAACTTAGCCTGTCCGATGCACTGATTTTTAACTGTTTCGCTAACAGGTGCACCTTCGATGCGCTGGAGTAGAGTGTTTGCAGTAGCAATGTTCTGATACTTATAATAGTAAAAGTTGTATAAGCCATCAGGAGTATTTGTAGCCGTAATGGTATAATGTGCAAAAGCATAGAATGCCGAATTATCCTGGCCGAGGTTACCCATCCATGCATCGTCGGTAGCAGTTTCGTTAATCAGGTTCAGATACTGCTGCCACCAATCGTGCCAATGTGCAAAGCCCAAATAGAGGCTACCAACAAATGCTACACATTCATCGTCATTGGTGAAATAATCATCCAAATTCTCAACGCCATTCTGAGGTGTTGTGATAAAATCCTCGCTACACGATGGAGCAATAAAACTCATAGCTGCAGCTAAAGGAAGTATTTTTATATAGTTTTTCATTGTCGTCAGAGTTGTTGTTTTAGAATGCTACATTAAGTCCGAACAACCATGTGCGTTGCATTGGGTAAGCGAACTCTTGGAAACCATAACTCATAGGCGAGAAACTTGTTTCTGGGTCTACACCTGTGAATTTTGTCCAAGTGTAGAGGTTTTGTCCAGCAACTGAGAAACGGGCACTATTGATATGCAATTTTTTGCACATTTGCTCAGGAATCGAATAGCCTACTTGTATATTCTTAAGACGCAAATAAGAAGCATCTTCTACGAAGAAGTCAGAGAATTTAGTGTAGTTTCCGTTGTTATCGATATGTGAAAGAATTGGCAAATAGTTGCTTGTGCCTTCACCATGCCAACATTTGCTAAGGGCATCGCTTGCGAGGTTGTTTTGGCTTTTGGCATTGTACTTGTCGGCAATAAGCCAATTTACAACATCGTTGCCATAGCTAAAGTAGAGGTTCAAACCGAAATCTACTGTGCCAGCATTCTCGAAATTGTATGAAAGGTTAGCATTGAAACCACCAGTAAAATCAGGGAATGGTGAACCTATCTTAACACGGTCATTGCCATCAATAGAGCCGTCGTTGTTAACATCGACAAAGCGAATGTCGCCCGGACGTGCATATTGCTGAAGTGCAGTGCCATACTCATTTGTATAGCTATTTACTTCTGTTTGATTTTGGAAGAGACCATCGGTCTTATATCCATAGAAATAGCCAGGTTCGTCACCTACAACCATACGCGTTGTGCTCTGGCTGTTCCAAGTGTTACCAAGCACTTCATCAGCACCAGCAAGCTTATTCATCTTCATCTTAGCTGTTGAGATGTTGAAACCGAAGTCAGTATGAAGTGCACCAAAATTATGACGATAAGCAACAGTAACGTCAACACCTTTAGCTTGCATCTCACCAATATTAGTCCAGATGTTGGCCCAACTTGGGAAGCCTGCATAGAACGGATATGTCATTTGGAAAAGCATATCCTTAGTGGTTTTCTTGTAGAGCTCGACGCTTGCAGTAAGTTGCTGTTGGAAAAGACCAATTTCAGCACCAACGTTAATTTCTTCAATAATCTCCCACTTGATGTTCTCATTCTTCATTGTGCTCCTACTTGTAATACTTGATACATTTTCAGAGTCGAATGAATAGTATTCAGTACCAAGTTTTGACAAATAAACATCAGATGGCAAGTTTTGGTTACCAACATTTCCCCAACCAGCGAAGATTTTAGCGTCGCTAATTATCTCATTGTCGATGAGGAAGTTTTCACGATTCACACGCCATGCAGCTGAGAGTGATGG
>JBGUYH010000021.1:0-10905 GCA_045118595.1 Bacteroidales bacterium
TCTAACTACGACACCGACGTGTTTACACCTATACTTAGCAAAATTGCAGAACTTACAGGTGTGAAATATGGTGCTTCTGAGAAGACCGATATAGCAATGCGTGTAATGGCCGATCATATTCGTACCATTGCATTCTCGATAACTGATGGTCAGCAGCCATCTAATAATAAGGCTGGCTATGTTATCCGTCGTATATTGCGTCGTGCTGTGCGCTACAACTATACATTCCTTGGTGGTCGAGAGGCTACACTCTACAAGCTATTACCAACACTTGTCGAAACAATGGGAAAAGCATATCCAGAACTTGTGGCACAGCAAGACCTTGTTGCTAATGTTATTCGTCAGGAAGAGGAATCGTTCTTGCGCACACTTGCAACAGGTATTGGTATGCTTGATAAGATTATGGCTGAGACCAAAGCTCAGAATAATACTGTTGTGAGCGGTAAAGTGGCATTTGAACTTTACGATACTTATGGTTTCCCACTCGACTTGACCGAACTCATACTGAAAGAGAACGGCATGAGTGCCAACGAAGAGGAGTTCCAAGCTGAGATGAATGCACAGAAAGAACGTGCACGTAATGCTTCGGCAACAGAGGCAGGCGACTGGGTTGTGCTTCACGATATTGAACGTGAAGAGTTCGTTGGCTACGACTTTACCGAAACCGATGTGCAAGTAGCTCGCTACAGAACGGTAAAAACAAAGAATAAAGAGCAATATCAATTCGTATTTAATCAAACACCATTCTATGGCGAGAGCGGTGGACAGATGGGTGATACGGGTTACATAGAAGCCGATGGTGAAAAGATAAGCATTGATAACACTATTAAAGAGAATGGACTTATTATCCATATCTCAAATAAATTGCCTAAAGATGTAACTGCAGATTTTCGTGCTGTAGTTGATAAACATCGTCGTCAGCTTACTGCAAACAATCACTCGGCAACTCACCTCATGCAAGAGGCTTTGCGTAAAGTGCTTGGTACACACGTAGAGCAGAAAGGTTCGCTTGTTTCGCCTGATTACTTACGTTTCGACTTCTCACACTTCCAGAAAGTAACCGACGAAGAGTTGGCAGAAGTAGAACATTTGGTTAATCAGAAGATACGTGAGAATATTCCACTTGAAGAGATGCGTGATGTGCCTATCGACCAAGCACGTGCTATGGGTGCAATGGCTCTCTTTGGTGAGAAATATGGCGATAAAGTTCGTGCTATCAAATTTGGCTCATCGGTTGAATTGTGTGGCGGTACTCATACCAAAGCAACAGGAACAATTGGTTTGTTCAAAATCATTAGCGAATCGTCAGCATCAGCTGGTGTACGTCGTATCGAAGCTATTACAGCCGATAAAGCAGAAGAGTTTGTTGCAAACCAAAGCAATGCACTCAAAGCTATTGCTGAAATAGTTAAGAGCAAAGATCTTGTTAAGGGTGTTGAGAGTCTTATATCGACAAATCAAAAGTTGTTATCTCAAGTAGAGAAGATGATGGAGGGTATGATGTCGATAGAACGTAGCAACCTAAAGGAGCATATTGAAACCATAGGTGGCAAGCATCTGCTTGTGGCTGAAGTTAAGCCTATCTTTGCTGAAAAACTGAAAGATTTAGCTTATCAACTCCGTAACGAATACGACGACATTGTTGTAGTGCTGGGTTGCGTTGCTGCTGATAAACCACAACTTGCTGTTATCATAAGCGATAGTCTTGTGAAAGAGAAGAGTCTGAATGCAGTAGAATCTATTCGTGCTATAGCTAAGCATATCAATGGTGGTGGCGGCGGACAGCCATTCTTTGCTACTGCAGGTGGTAAGAATGCTGCAGGTCTCGATGCCGCACTGCGTGAAGCTAAATACTATTTTAGCGGAAAAATGTAATGTAAACGTTAGAATTATACGTTTAAAATAATCAGTAAAAGGCTGTAAACCTCATAATCCGAGGTCGCAGCCTTTTATGTTTTATTATTGTTGATACTGATTAGCTATTGTAATTATTGACTATCTTTGCCACATGCAATATAACCCATACTTATGGAGCAGCAACAGTTTGATATTGTAAGAAAAAAGAGTGTCTCGTTTTCTGAGCCTCCACTCTATGAGGTTCTCATTTTCAACGATGATGTAACAACAATCGATTTTGTGTTTATGGTACTATCTGAAGTGTTCGGAAAGACAGATGTTGAGTCAGAGGTTATCATAAATGAAGCTCAAGTTAAAGGCAGTGCTGTGGTTGGTGTCTACTCTTTAGACATAGCTCAAACAAAGGTTAATAAGGCCTCTGTTATGGCCAAGAATGCAGGTTTCCCATTGCGTTTGGAAGCCAAAAAAAAATAGGAATATATGGAAATAAAATATACACAGCTTTTTTCAAAAGCTATAGAAGGTGCTTTGTCGATGGCTCGTTCGATGGAGCATGAATATGTCACCCCAGAACACATATTGGCAGCATTGTGCAACATACCTCCATTTGTTGAGGCTGTGGCTTATGTAGGTGGTTCAGCTGAGGAACTAAAAGTTGAACTTGAGAAATATTTACATTCGCTAGAAAAAACTAAACGCCCATCGGAAATGCCTGATATGTCGTATCAGTTTCAGATGGTCATAGCACGTGCTGCAATGATTGCCGAACGTACTAAACAAAAGGCCAAACTCATCACAGTACCTTATGTGGTTGAGGCTTTATTTGCTCTTAAAGATTCGTGGGCCGAGTCGCTATTGTCTGCTTGCGTTCATAATAAAAATATGCAATTTGTTGAGATATTAGACCGCACGTGCAGCGGAGATGAAGCAACAGCAAAGTCGAATCTATCGGTCAATGTTATCGAAAAACGCATTTCAACTAATCCCATCGATAATGATATGCCAATCGATGATGAACAGACTCCGCTATTTGTTGATAACATTAGTGAAATGTGTGATGAGTATCCACCAATAGTGGGGCGCACAAATGAACTCACTCAGATGCTTGAAGCCTTGTGCCGATGCGACAATAACAACATAATGCTTGTTGGTGAACATGGTGTAGGCAAAACAGCTTTAGTCTTTGCTTTGGCAAGTCTTATTCGTAAAGGCAATGTACCTAAGCGTTTGCGACAAATGAATGTCTTGTCAATCGATGTTGTAGCAATGTCGGCAGGCGTGCAGTATAAAGGCGAGATGGAGAACAGAATGCGTGCTGTGATGGAGAGCATTCGCACAAAAGACGAGTCTGTCATAATATGTTTAGAGGGCATACAATCGTTGATGGTGCAGAACCAAAATAGTGATGCAGGTGTCGATGTGGTAGCTATGCTCAATCCGTATCTGACCGATAATACAACACCAATAATATGTGCACTCACATTCGATGAAATGTCAAAATCGCTTCATCGAAACAAAAGTATATTCAACCTCTTTCAGCGCATCGATGTCAACGAACCAACAATTGATGAATCGATAGATATTCTGAATGGTTTGAAGAGTAAATACGAGCATTATCATAATGCAGTATACACACCAGAAGCTATACGTAGCGCAGTAGAGCTAAGTAAAAAGCATGTGCGTGAGCGTTTTTTACCAGAAAAGGCTATCGACCTAATTGACCAAGCTGGCGCCCGAAGCGAAGTAGCTAAGCGCAGACGCAAACTCATAGATAAAGATGAGGTAGAAGAAACATTACGCGCTCGCTACAACATAAAGGCTGTGGGTGAGAAAGATGAGTCGGCAATGCTGTCTACTTTAGCCGAACGAATGAAAGCTAAGGTATACGGACAAGATGATGCTATTGATGCCATTGTTAGTGCTGTACAGCTATGGAAATCGGGCCTGTCAGACCCAGAAAAACCTATTGCTAATTTACTTTTTGTTGGTCCAACAGGAGTTGGAAAAACAGAGGTTGCACGTACGTTGGCCGAGGAGATGGGTGTGCCATTACAACGTTTCGATATGAGCGAATATGTAGAAAAGCACACTGTAGCCAAACTCATAGGTTCACCAGCTGGTTATATAGGATACGAAGATGGTGGCTTGCTCACTGAGGCTATCATAAAGAACCCTAATTGTGTTCTTTTGCTCGATGAAATAGAGAAAGCACATCCCGACATATATAACATCTTGCTTCAAGTGATGGACTATGGTTCACTCACCGATAATAGAGGACAGAAAGCATCGTTCCAAAATGTTATTCTGATAATGACAAGCAATGCAGGTGCTCAATATGCTCACATGGCAAGTCTGGGGTTCGGTTCACGCACCACAAGTGGCGATGCCATGCTTTCAGAAGTTAAAAAGATGTTTAAGCCCGAATTCGTTAACCGCCTAACAGGTATGGTTGTGTTCAACGATATGGATAGACATATGGCAAACCTTATTTTCGATAAGAAAATATCAATATTTGCCGAACGCTTATCCTCACGTATGGTTAGCATGACACTCTCTGACGAGGCGCACGAATGGCTTTTGTCGAAGGGTATAACAAAAGAATACGGAGCTCGTGAAATAGACCGTGTAATAGGCAATGTGCTCAAGCCATTATTTGTGAAAGAGATATTATTCGGGAAATTGAAAAAAGGTGGCAATGTCAAGGTTGTAATGAGTAATGGTGAGCTGAAACTTGAAGTGCAGAAAGAGACAACAAAGATAGTTACAGTTGACCTAACACAACCTGATGTGGTTGTTACTACCAAAAAAACTCCCAGACGTCGTTCTACAACAAAAGCATCGGATAGCAAAAAAGCGTAATGGTATTTGATGTTGATAATATAGATGGTTTCCCCGATCCTCGATTAGGAGAGCCTGATGGATTGTTTGCTGTAGGTGGCGATTTGTCGCTCGATAGATTGAAATTGGCTTATTGCTATGGAATATTTCCGTGGTACGATTTTAAGATTAATGAGCGCATAATGTGGTATTGTCCGATGACTCGCTTTGTTATAGATCCTGCTGAGTTGCATGTGTCGCATTCGCTGCGTAATTTGCTCAACAAAGGTGTTTATACATCGACCATCGACCGAGCTTTCGATGATGTTATTCATGCTTGTTCCACTGTCAACGGACGTTATGAACAAGAGGGCGCATGGCTTGGACCTGATATAATCAAAGTTTTTAAGCAGTTGAATAAAGAGAGGATAGCACATAGCATTGAAGTGTGGCGAGATAATAAACTTGTAGGTGGCTTGTATGGCGTTTGGACTCGTCATTGTTTCATTGGCGATAGTATGTTCTCGTATGAACCTAGTGGTTCGAAATTAGCCCTTTATGCGTTGTGCAAATATATGAGGTATTGCAATGTTCCAATGATTGATTGCCAGTTAGAAACACCGCATTTAAAGTCGATGGGTGGGCGAAAAATATCGTACGATACATATATGGACATAATGCAAGGTAAATTGTCGTATGTACCTCATGATGAAGAAGAGAATGCAGCAGTGCATTAGCTCTGTAGTACATTGACGAGTGTGTCCATCTTCATCTCTGTCTCTTTCCATTCTGTTTCGGCATCTGAGGTTTGCATTATGCCTCCACCTGCATACATTGTAACTCTTTTTTCGTCAACCATCATGCATCGTAGGTTGACAAATAGGTGATTGTTGGTTTGTTGGCTAATCCATCCTACAATGCCAGAATAGTATAGTCGTAATGTAGCTTCATCATTTTCTATTATCTGTTTGGCTACTTCACAAGGTCGTCCGCAAACGGCAGGTGTTGGATGCAAGCTATTGGCTATTGTGCCTACGCCAATGTTGGTAGGTAGTGTGAAGCTAAAGTCGGTGCGTAAGTGCATCAAATGTCCAGCTCTTACAGTGTATGGTGCTGTGGTTTTGCATTGTGCTCCTAATGTGTTGAGTACATTGCCAATGTATGTCTCTACAACATGCTGTTCGGCTGTGTTCTTTTCATCCCACATGTTATGTGGTGAGTATAGTTTTGTGCCAGCAAGTGCCATAGTAGTCCATTCTCCACAGCCGCCATCGACGAGTGTTTCTGGTGTGCAGCCTATCCATATACCCGATATGGGAGTGAATAGTGCGTATATCATCAGGCGAGGATATTTTTCGCACGACTCAACAAAGATGTGTCCCACCGATACTTTTTGTTCACTGCTTTTGGTGCGTGCCAACACAAGTTTGTCGGCGTGTTTGTTGCTGAGATATGTAGCAAACTTTTGAAATGTTTCGACATATTCGGTGTGCGTCATGTTATGCACAGGCAGAGTGGGCGAGGGTAATGGTTGGTTGCTTGTTTTTATATGGTTTAGTGTTCGAATTATTTCGTCAATACCAGTAGCCGTGTGTTGTGGTTGGATAACTACAATGGGAAGGTCGTGTTTAAGGTTATATGGCGAAATGACAAACCCCTCTTTATTGTCGATGCTGGTTAAGTTCCACGAAGTAAAGAGAGTACCATCTGTTTGTACTACGAGTTTGATGTCGGTGGAGTACGGGAGTCGGTAGATGGCAAAACCTATATGTTGGTTGATATGTTGATCAATAGCTTTTGCAAGCGCGTTTTTTTCGTCGCTAAGCATAGTATGTATGAATTATAAAACTTTGCAAAAATACTCAATTATTGTCGCTTTTAACATTATGTGTGGTTGTTTGTTCAATTTTGCATTGTTTAATGTGGTGTTATGATAGATGAACAAAGGCAATAGTAACCATGGTTGCCATTGCCTTTGCTACGAGTTGTTTGTATATATTTTTCTTTCCTCGTTATTTATTTATAGGGAAGGCTTTAAGCAGTTTTTTATACTCCTTCTTGGTTATTTGCATCACTGTACCATGTCGGGGAGTGAATGCGCCTTTTGTTTCGGTGTTTTGTACAAAGGTGAATGTGTGCAAATCGGTACTACGTGTGAATTGGTAATGTCCGTCGCGGTAGCAGTCGTACATAAGACACCAGCCTCCGCCAATGAGTGGGAATACGCCAGCACCTTCTACGTCGCTCTGTGTAGCTTCGCAAAAACCTGCGTGTAGAGTCCATGTCTCTGGTTGGTGTAGATTACTAAATGTGTATTGTTTTATGCCTTTATGTTTGCCTTCTGCTTCGGTTTTGAAAAAGAGGTGATATGTGCCATTTTCCTCTTGCACAATGTCGGTGTCGATAGCCGATTCGTTGAAGTCAAAGAGAACTTGTGGTTCACCTTCAAGGTCGGAAAAGTCGGCATTTGCATAGCACCAATACACTCTGTCGTATGGTATTTGTCCATCGTCGGTTAGGAGTGAGAAGTAAACCATATATTTGCCAGCTTCTTTGTCGAATATGGTTTGTGGAGCCCAAACTCTTATTACATTGCCAAATGTGGTGCCAGCATATTTTTGTGGGAAATGCACTGTGTGATGTTCCCATTTTATCATGTCGCGCGAACGCATCAGTACAATGCCACGATTACTGCTCCAGCCTAATGTGCAACGCATATCTGTCACAACCATATAGAACCAGCCATCGTTACCTCTTAAGATGTGAGGGTCGCGCACACCATGCGATAGGGCTATTGTGTCGCTTCCGATGATTGGCATACCACCATTGAGTGGCGTGTAATTGAATCCATCGTCACTAACAGCGTAGCAAATCTGTTCGCTCTCTGGTGCATTACCAGTGAAGTAGGCAAATAGGTATTTTGATGTTTTGTTTTGAGCCAATGCTGTGCACACTGTCAATGCAAGCATGATTACTGAGAAGATAATGTGTCGCATGTGTCTGTTTATTCGTTTTAACTAATTTTTTGACTTTTTGCGAATATATATATTTGATTGGGAACTGATGTTTGTATTAGTCTAAGTTGACCATTTTATGTTGGTGTAAAGGTTGTATTGCGTCTGTTAGTACTTGTTTTTTGTTATTGTTATCTTTGCATTTGAATATTTTCAGCATACTTTTGTTTGGTATAATAATTAAGATGTAAATGATAAAATAGAAATGAGAGAGTGGAAAAAGATTAAAGATTACGAGGAGATAATTTTCGATTTCTACAACGGAATAGCTCGCATAACCATCAATCGTGAACGTTATCGTAATGCTTTTACACCGCTCACCGTAGCAGAGATGAGCGATGCTTTGCTCTATTGTAGGGAGTGTGCCGATGTGTCGGTAGTGGTGCTTACTGGAGCTGGCGATAAGGCATTTTGTTCTGGTGGAGATATGCACGTCAAGGGACGTGGTGGCTATGTTGGTGGCGATGGTGTGCCTCGTCTTAATGTGCTCGATGTGCAAAAGCAGATACGCTCATTACCTAAGCCAGTTATTGCAGCTGTCAATGGCTTCGCTATAGGTGGCGGACATGTTTTGCATGTGGTGTGCGACCTCTCTATTGCCTCAGAAAATGCTCGATTCGGCCAAACAGGTCCACGTGTTGGTTCGTTCGATGCTGGTTTCGGTTCATCATATTTGGCTCGTATCGTTGGACAGAAAAAAGCACGCGAGATATGGTTTATGTGCAAGCAATACACAGCTCAAGAAGCACTCGATATGGGACTTGTTAATAAAGTGGTGCCACTCGATAAACTTGAAGATGAATATGTGGAATGGGCTGAAACTATGATGCAGCACAGTCCATTGGCATTGCGTATGATAAAGGCTGGATTAAATGCCGAACTTGACGGACAAGCTGGTATTCAAGAGTTGGCTGGTGATGCAACTATGCTCTATTATCTGACCGATGAAGCACAAGAGGGTGGAAAAGCATTCCTCGAAAAACGTAAGCCTCGCTTCAACGATTATCCTAAATTGCCATAGCATATACAATTTTTTGTGCGTATGACCGAAAAATTCATACAATATATCTGGCAGCATCGGTTATTCTATCCGTTAGGAATGACCATAGTGCAAACTGGCGAACCCATTGAGGTTGTCAATCCTGGACAGTTGAATACCGATGCTGGTCCTGATTTTTTCAACGCACAAATACGAATAGGAAAAACATTGTGGGCGGGCAATGTTGAGTTGCACATCAAATCAAGTGATTGGTATCAGCATCATCACCATGAAGATAGTGCCTACGATAATGTTATTCTGCATGTCGTTATAGAACCAAGTAGCAATGGCGTATGCACCAGCGCAGGGCGGCAAGTGCCAGAGGTTATATTGCGTTATCCGAATAGCATAGCTGAGCGTTATGAGCAGATAATACAAAACCCAAGTGTGGTGCGGTGTGGTAGTATGTTAAGCAGTTTGCCACAACTTGTTCGCGATTCGTGGCTCGACCGTTTACTTTTTGAGCGTTTTGAGCAGCGACAACAGTTGGTTGAGCAACTTATCGCCGAAACTAATTGCGATTGGGATCAAATATTTTTTGTGTTGTTGTGCCGAGCTATGGGAGGTGTGGTCAATGCAGAGCCTATGATACATCTGGCGCGTCTGACACCTGTCAAGATAATGTTTAAGCACAACAATATATTGCAGATTGAGGCGTTGCTTTTCGGACAAGCTGGTTTGCTACATATCGAGGCTTCAGATGAATACATCACAACACTGAAACGCGAATATGAATTGCTACGTGTTAAGTTCAATCTTACACCAATGAGTAGTAGCGAGTGGAAATGGCTCCGATTGCGGCCTAATAATTTTCCAACAATGCGTTTAGCACAAATTGCTGCCATCGTGGCTCATATTCCAGGCAATTTTGAAAGCGTTTTCGCCACAACCAATGTTAGCCACATTATTGAACAACTCAATGTTAGTGCATCCGATTATTGGACTTCGCACTATGCTTTGGGGCGAACAAGTAAGGCAACAATCAAAACACTTGGCTTGCAATCGCGCCGACTCATTGTTGTCAATGCCATAGTGCCACTGCTTTTTGCCTATGCACGTCGACGTGGTAATGAGCGTGAACAACTCAATGTAATGAAGATGTTGAGTTTTTTACCAGTGGAGAAAAATAGTAGGCTCGATGAATGGAAACAACATGGCATAATGCCACAGCACGAAGGAGAAGCACAAGCTTTATTATTACTCTACAAAGAGTATTGTCAGAAAAATAAATGCCTACTATGCCGATGGGGACATAGCGTTGTGGCTGGGCAAACTTTATTAAAATAACAGATGAAATCAGTACTTTTTATATGTCTTGGCAACATTTGTCGCTCGCCAGCTGCCGAAGCTATATTTCGTTCGGTGGTTGAAGCGGCTAACGTAGATGCTAATTTTATTATCGATTCAGCAGGCTTAATATCGTATCATGAAGGTGAATCGGCCGATAATCGAATGCGCAATATTGCCTATCAGCGCGGATATAGGCTCACACACATTTCGCGTCCTATCACAAAAAGTGATTTCTATAAATTCGACCTCATAATAGGAATGGATCACGATAATGTGCTCAAATTGCAACGATTACGGCCTGATGATTCTAATGCAGAAATACATCTAATGACCGAATATTGCCAAACACTATCGAGTGATGTAGTACCCGATCCCTATTATGGCGGAACGGCAGGTTTTACACACGTAATTGATATACTTGAAGATGCTTGTAAAGGCTTGTTTGAACAACTGATAAAGCAGAGTTAATACCCTCAATAGTGCATTATAGGCTATAATCAATATTTTTTCGTTATATTTGCATTCACGTCTGTAAACACAGAAAATGTTAGTTGCAGATGATTATTTGGATATTATTATAGCTATATGTCACAACAACTACCACCTTTGTATGATAAGCTCAAAGTAGAGCCCGACAGATACATTCCACTTGAACATATTTCGTATGGTGCTGATGACCCACACGCACATCTTCTGCCTGTTGCGCATCTGCACGAAGCTGAAGTTGGTCACGACTATCCTTATATCGACCACTCGTTTTATTACAAGTTGTGGAATTTTCTCTACTATTTGCAGTCGCGCACACTTATCAACTTCTTGCAATATTTTCGTTATGGTTTCCGTCTCAGAGGAAAAGAGAATATAAAGAAGAATAAAGCCCTTTTTAAA
>JBGUYH010000022.1:0-2594 GCA_045118595.1 Bacteroidales bacterium
GTGCTACATTACTAAACCCTTCATCTTTTTCCAACTCCATAAACGATTTAAGAGCTGCATTAAGATTGCCTTTTTCATAATCGACATGGGCACGATAATATTTCACTGCACTCTCATATTCCGAATTATTTTTTATTCTATCAAAATACGACAACGCTTTGGTATGCTTACCCATCATGAAATAGCAGTATCCCGTTTTGAACAATAAATCGGGTTGCAATTGAGGGTCGACCTTCTTATATGATGCTTTTTCAAACCACTTAAGTGCCTGACGTTCGTTACCATTGAGCAAATAATAATCGCCCATATGATAATACATATCATGCCTATGAATGCTTTGCTTACATTCACGTATAAATTTTTGCATCAACGATGGTGCATCGGCATTGTTTAGTCGTTTTGCCGATACTGCATGATAATAACGTGCATCGGCAGAAAGAATTTGCGCTTTATCGTTCCAATGCTCAACAAATTGTGCAAAAGCTGCTCGCGAACCGCCCCACATTTCGGCATCGTAGAGTTGCATCGCTGCGTTATATTCGTCTTGAGCAGTTTCGTATATTCGCGACCTCTGAGCGTTGACTCCTATGGCTGCGCTTGCCATTAGGAGTATTGTTACTATTCTTTTCATCAAGGGAGTCTGATTATCTGAAATATGCTTATATCTCTGTTCGGGCAAAGATAATAATTAATGACGAATGACGTGTTATGATTATTGATTTATGAATATCGAATGAAAAATTGCCAAACTCACCTGTCTATTTTACCATGTGCCATTTCACACAACCATATATCTCCATTACACATCTTAGCATCTATATCGTGAGCAGCATCTTGCCAATCTGTGTCAGAAACTATTCGCCATTCGCCCTTTGCCAACGGACCTAATAGTTTGGCTACAGCCATATTGATGTTACCCATGGTGTAACGTATGTTGACTTCGATGCACAAACGCACTTTTAACTTATTATCTGCATCACGATAAAGCATAGAATCGACACCTAACGGACCAGTGTATAACCTATTCCACTTCATCTGTTCAATGGCAGCAACCAAAGCTTGAGATGCAACTTGCTCCCAATCGGTTGGTAAGTCGCCAGCATCTATATATTGTTGCAATGGGTTGTGACCAATAAGTTCATACCCAAAACGTCCCGAATCATCTGAACGATAGAAATTCTTACCCAAATAAACTACTTTCCCACTTTTGTCAATACTAAAGAGCATTGCAAAATCGACAACTCTACTGAGCAATGGTTCACAAACTACAGCTCCATCAGTTTTTATGCAAGCCTCGTATCGACGCACAGCAGGTACAACATACTCAGAAGCATTGAGCAACGTAACTCCTCGCCCCGATGCACTCCATAATGACTTCAACACACATTTACCTTTACTTGCAACAGTCACAAGTTCATCAACCGATTCTACAATACGCGCAAACTTTGGCTGCAGACACCATGATGGCAACAACAATTCTGACAATGCATTATCGAGTGCAACCGATGAAAGACGTGAAAATAACAGCCTATGCTCATTGGTAAACTGCGATGCTAAACTCTTACCTCCAAAGCGATATAAAACCTCTTTACTAACACCCCACGGACGTAGTTCTTCGCCATTCATTACACGCTTACGAGCTTCTGATGCATTTATAAAATTCGGAATAGACAGGCCACAACTATACCAAAAATTAAGTATACGCTCATCTGGACTATCAGCCACTACAAAATCGCCCTCTGTTGTCAAAAACATCATAAGCGATGCTAACTTTTTTTCGAATATCAACAAATTAGCAGGTGGCTGATAATTGACCGTATTATGACGAACGGCCATTTCACATGTGGGATTATATACAAGAATCATATATAAACTGCTATATGCAAATAAAAGCAACACATATAATAATTACTCTCCTTGCTGCATAAAATAGAAATAATCAAAAATATCGCCAGCTGTTACTATCAATTCTACATTACGAGCCGACTCTGTATTTTTTTCAAAAATGACAGAGAGTCTATTATCATAAAAAAATGCAGTAAACCATTTTCCTTCTATGCTTTTATAAAGATCATCACAACCTATATACTCATTGTCAACATTTGCACCACACATCCAAGGTGAACTATAATTTGTACATACAAACGAAACAGTATCACCATCAGTAGCAATAATGTACACACCATCTTCATTGAGTATATCCTGTTCTGCTTGCCATTTCATGGGAGCCCAATTTCCATAAGTATCATTATCATCTTCTGAACAGCCATATATAACAAAAATAGCAGCTAGAGTAAATAAAAATTCTATAATCGTTTTCATAAATCTGAAATTGCACTATTTGCAGCAAAAATAGGAAATGATTACAAATTACAAATGACTAATTTTATTGTCACATCCTCATTGAGTCATAAAAAATATTTATCAGTATTAACACAAGCTACAACGAGAAAGGACGTCAGGTTCGGCAAAGAGGTTCTCGTGAAAAGATGTAGCTACACAACAACAAAAAAATCCTCTCAAGTCATCAGACTCAAGAGGATTCTTTTTCAAGTGGCGGCGGCCTACTCTCCCACATTGTATCGCAGTACCAT
>JBGUYH010000023.1:0-5835 GCA_045118595.1 Bacteroidales bacterium
GCACGATGGTTATGTGAAAATTACCTTCGAAAATGCTAAGGTTTTGTATGTTGATGCCAATCAAATTTATGTTCGTCAAGGCGAAAAAGCTATGCAGTTCTACGGTTTCCCATTCTCAGAGAAAGCTGTTGTAGCTAACGATATTTTGAATGGTACTTACACAGGTCAGTTGCAAGCCTACAAAGGTATACCAGAACTTTCAGCATCGACAAATGTAACTACAGCAGCAAATGTTACAGTTACAAATAGCACAGAAGCAGCAGCACCAATCTCAGCTACTGTTGCTGAAGTAGAGGCTCGTACATATATCTGCGACTATGTAGAATTTAATAATGTCAAATTGACAAAAGATGCTACTTATTATTGGATTAGTAAAAATGGGAGCAATGTAGAAATTGCAAATCCTAAAGTAGCTGATAATAAGTTGGGATTATTGCCAACTGAAGACTATGAAAAGAAAACCTATACTATAAAAGCAGTTGTAACAGGTACATATCAAAATGAAGGTACTGTTACTGTACTTTCATGTGCCGAAGATGGCTCAATTACTGTAAAAGAACCTGAGTATAGTCTGTCGAATGATGCATATGTATATGAAGGTCAGAGCGTTGTTATTACTGCGGATGATGGCTTGACTGTTTACTACACTACCGATGGTACAACACCTACAACAGAAAGTGCAGTTTATTCTGATGCAATAGAGATAACAGCAACTACAACAAAGATAAATGCCATTGCAGTTAATGCAGACAACGAAGTTAGTGATGTTGTTACATTGGAGCTTAATATTGTTACTGATGAATATTCAATAGGCGATTTCCAAAAATTGGCTGATGGTACAATCGGTATTATCGCTTTAAACAAAGCCGATATTAAATATATAAATGGTGATAATGTATATGTTACTGACGAAACAGGTTCTATTTTGTTCTATAAGATAGATTTTTCTAAATATGCAGTAGGTTATGCATTGAGCGGTAAAATAGTAGTTAAATATACAAATTACAATGGCACAAATGAAGCCGTTGCAGTTAGCGGAACTACAGTGAACTTTAAAGCATCAGCAGGTGATGAAGATCCTTATGAACTTACTGTAGCAGATGCTAAAGCTGATATTTATACAGAAGCTCTTGCAACAATAAAGGGTTATGTGAAAAAATCAGATTCAAACTATTATTTGGTTGAAAACTATACTGATGAAGCAACGACAGGACTTAAGATTTATATTAAGTTTTCTGATGTTAAGAAATCAGATCTAGTAGAAAGCAATGATGAAGAACTGAAAGCTACAATAACAGGTGTTGTTAGTAAATACGTAACATCTGAAAATGTAGAATGGGAGATATTGCCAACAAGTGTTGATATACCTCTTGCTACAGCAGTTCGTACAATCAATGTCAATACATTCGACGAAAATGCACCTATCTACAATTTGCAAGGTCAGCGTGTAGATAAGAATACCAAGGGCATACTCATTCAGAATGGCAAAAAGTTCATTGTGAAGTAAAAATGTAGGTTCTTGTAAAAGAGATAGTTTGAAAACTCCTCACTACTCAGAATAGTGAGGGGTTTTCTTTTTCAATTTTGTTGTGTAAAAACACAACCTCTATTTAGGCTGAATAGTTAATAGTGAGTATCTTTGCTGCTTGAATAAAAGAAAAATAAAGATATGCGTATACGTTTTATAGTCATAGCAGTAGCATGTTGGTTGACAACATTGTTGGCTACAGCGCAGCAAAAGCGGTTAGCACTCTATGGCGTAGCTTTCTACAATTTGGAAAACCTTTTTGATACGTGTCACGATTATGGTAAGAACGATTTTGAGTTTTTGCCCAATGGGTCGTACAAATGGACAGGTGTTAAGTACAAAGCCAAACTTGCAAATCTCTCAAAAGTTATTAGTGAGTTGTGCACCAGTAAGGTAAAGGCAGGTGCAGCAGTTGTTGGCGTGTCGGAGGTCGAAAATCGTGGTGTTCTTGAAGATTTGCTTCGTCAGCCAGCGCTGAAAGATAGAGGTTTTCGCATAATGCATTTCGATGGTCCCGACCGTCGTGGTGTAGAGTGTGCTGTGCTCTATAATCCACGTTTCTTTCAACTCACCGATTCGTGCCTCGTACCTTACGTTTATCCTAACAACGATACAACACATATCACTCGTGGTTTCCTTGTTGCTACTGGTAATATGGCTGGTGAAATGGTACATATTGTTGTGAATCACTGGCCGTCGCGAGCAGCCGAGAGTGCAGTGCGCGAGCGTGCAGGAGTGCAGCTAAAAGCTGTTAAAGATTCGCTATTGCGTGTGTGGCCTAATTCGAAAGTTATTGTAATGGGCGACCTCAACGACGACCCTAAGGATAAGAGTGTAACCGACGGGCTTGGTGCGGTGCATAAGAAAAAAAATGTGAAGAGCGATACCGATATGTACAACCCATGGTGGGATACACTCTACAAAGTGGGGCAGGGTACTTTGCTCTACAATGGCAAATGGAACTTATTTGACCAGATTATCGTTTCGGGCGGTTTGGTGGGAACTGACCGTTCTTCGTTGAAGCTCTATAATAATGAGGTTTTTGTGCGCGACTATCTGCTACAGCAAGATGGAAAGTATAAAGGAGCACCCAAACGTACACATGCAGGTGGTGTGTGGCTCAATGGGTATAGCGACCACTTGCCAACTTGTATTTATCTTATAAAGGAGCTTGGTGATTGAAATTCAAAATTGAAAGTTGAAAATCAATTGTTCGTAATTATGAATACAAATTTATATATCTGTGTTCAAGTTTAGTAACTCGTAATTCGTAACTATATAAATGAACAAATTATTGCTATTTATGGCAGCGCTGTTTGTTAGCGTTAGCGTTATGGCACAAGGCGTGGTCGAAGGTGTGGTTGTTGATGCAGCCACTCAAGAGCCCATCGTTGGTGCTGCGGTAACGGTTGGCAGAACAACAGTGGGTGTCGTAACTAAAGAGTCGGGGCAGTTCAGCGTGAGTGTGGCTGCATTTCCGACAGAACTGGTGATTACATATGTAGGTTATCAAGAGCAGCGTTTGCGTGTTGATGCTCCTACAGCCAATGTGCGCATAGCTATGGTGAACCTATTGAATGAGGATGATAATTCCGATTTTACATTCACCGAGAGTCAGCTTGCCGATGAAGAAGATGCACAAGTTGTGGCATCAATAGTGTCGAACAATAACGACCCTTACACATCAAGAGTAAGATTCGTATTCAATGGCATGAGGTTTAAGGTCCGTGCCTATGGCAATCAGTACGAACAAACTTATATGAATGGTTTGTTGCTCAACGATATGGAGCGTGGCAACTTTAGCTATTCGATGATAGGTGGTATGAACGATGCAACGCGCAACAAAGAGGGGGCATCGCATCACGAATACAATCGTTTTGGTGTTAGTGATATGGCAGGGGCAAGCAATATCAATGCACGTGCAAGTCAGTTTGCGGCTGGCAATAAGGTTACTCTTTCGTTGTGCAATCGTAACTATAAATTGCGAACCATGTACACCTACGCCTCAGGTTTGCAAGCTAACGGATGGGCTTTTGCCGGTTCGGTGGGCTATCGATGGGCCAATGAAGGTGTGATAGAGGGTACATTCTACAATTCGTTTAGCTATTTTCTCGCAGCCGAAAAGCGAATAAACGCAGAACATAGCGTGTCACTTGTAACATTGGGCGCACCAACCGAGCGAGCACAGCAGTCGGCATCAACCGAAGAGGCATATTGGCTCGCCAATAGTCACTATTACAATCCAAACTGGGGCTATCAGAATGGCAAAAAACGTAATGCTCGTGTGGTTCGCGACTATGAACCAGCCGCCATCGTAACATGGGATTGGAACGTTAACGACGATAGTCGACTCTCAACATCGGTTGGGTATAAATACGCTATGTATAGTAACACGGCTTTAGGTTGGAATGGTGATGCCTACGACCCTCGTCCCGATTATTATAAGAATTTGCCATCATCGGTGTTCGATGTTTACGATGAATCAAAAAACAATGCCGATTATCTGAAGCAAAATCCCTATTTCATCGACCAATATAATGTGTTGCTCAACTATTGGAAATCGTCGAAAGCCAATCGTCAGATTAATTGGGACAGAATGTACTATGTTAATAGTGTAAATGAAGCCAATGGTGGTGAAGCACTCTATTATCAAGAGCGTCGTCATAACGACCAGATAGCCTTGTCGATGAGTTCTACATGGAGTCAAAGCATTAACGTGCATAGCAAATATTCGGTAGGGGTGTTCCTCAATTCAACCAAAGGATTGCACTATAAAACTATGGCCGACTTGCTTGGAGCAACTAAATATACCGACATAGATAAATTTGCAGTCAACGACTATGGACTCTATAGCGATGAAGCTCAAAACGATCTTCGCAACCCTAATCGTCAGATTAGTGCAGGTGATAAATTTGGCTACGATTACAATATTAACGTTAATAAAGGCATTGTGTGGGGACAATATCAAACCGCATATGGTCCTATTGTAGCAAATGTATCAGTTAGTGCAGAAGGTACAACGATGGAGCGCGATGGTAAAATGCAAAATGGTCGTGCTCCCGAAAATTCATATGGGAAAAGTGGTGTAGCCAAATTCTTGGGAGGTTCGGCCGGATTATCAGTAATTTATCATCCCGGTGCTAATCACTATATATCGGTATCGACAGGATATGCAGCTAAGTCGCCAAATGCACGTAATAGTTTTGTTGCTCCAACAATGCAAAATAACTATGTCAACAATTTGAAGTTAGAAAAAACATTCGATATAGATTTGTCATATCTGCTTCGTTTTGGCGATTTATCGGGGGTAATAACTGGATATTATGCAACATTTAACGACCAAGTTGAACAAACAGCTTATTACACCGATGCACAAAGCACATTCACATATCTGACTATGACAGATATTGAAAAAATGCATTGTGGCATTGAATTGGCGTTGAGCTATGACATAATGAGCAATTTGTCGTTGCATGTGTGTGGTACAATATCAGATGCTAAATACACCAACAATCCACTTGCACAGATAAGCTATGCTGGATGGGATTACGAAGAATTGAAGAAACTTAATAACTACACAACTCCAACTGGCGAATTAGCACCATTGCGTGTGATAGCTAACGGAATGAGAGCTGACGGAACACCGCTTACTGCTCTCAATTTTGGTTTGAAGTACAATATCAATGGTTGGTATTTCGAAGGTAATGTTAACTACTATGAACGTGTATATGTCGGTTTCTCGCAATATCGACGATTGATGAGTACCTACAAATCGTCAGGACTTGTCTATACTCCAACATCTGTTGATTCTGACGGCCGAATGGCATACGAAGTGACGAAGGAACAGATAAAGGAACACGGCGGATTACTCTACGATAGCAGCGGTCGATTGGTGAAGGCATATGCAGCTCATCAAGAGTGTTTCGATGGTGGCTTCATGGTTAATGCATCGGTGGGTAAGTCGATACGTATGCGAGGTAAATCGCTTAGCATTAATCTATCGGTTGACAACATTACCAACAACACAAATATGCGCACTGGCGGTTACGAACAGAACCGTGACGACTATTACTACAGTGAAAGCAATGGTGTATACACCAAAGGCGAAGGTAAGGCATATCGATTCTCGAAAAACTCAAAGTACTATTATGCCAATTCGCTCAATGCATTCTTAAACATAGGCTTCAAATTTTAACCAAAGGCAAGGAGGAGTAATATTATGAAGAAGAAAATATATGTATCGTTGCTGATGGTTGCTACACTCGTTTTTACTGGTTGTATGGACGAGAATGATGAACCCAATACAA
>JBGUYH010000024.1:0-8917 GCA_045118595.1 Bacteroidales bacterium
CTTCTGAGAATCAACTTCTTCAATAACACCACTGAAACCGCTGAAAGGACCGTCTGTAACCTTTACAGTATCATCTACTGCATAAGGAACATCCATACTCTCTTCCAACTCTGTTTCATCAGCAGTACCAAGCATACGATTGATATCTGCCTGTGGAACAGGTGTAGGCTCATCCAATCCACCAAGGAAACCTAATACGTTAGGCATAAATCTTAAAGTATGAGCAACATCACCCTTAAGATTAGCTTCAACAAAAACATAGCCAGGAAGACTTACTTTCTCCTTGACTACTCTCTTACCATTTCTTAAAGTTGCTTGTTTAACTGTAGGAATCAGTACTTGAGAAATATTATTTGCTAACAAATCATTATGTTTGATCTCAGCATCAATATACTCCTTAACCTTAGCTTCCTTACCACTTACAGCTTTAAGAACATACCATTTGTTAATTGTCTCTGCCATTTTCCTTAGTTACCAATTGAATAAAGACCAGTCATGATGAATCTAAAAACAGAATCCATGGCGAATACTACAAGTGCAATGACAAGGGAAGCAGATAATACAACCATTGCACTGTGCGTTAATTCGCGTCCAGTTGGCCATGTAGTTTCATGCGCTAGCTCATTATAACAAGCTTTGCAATAATTAACTATCTTTGTAAACATATTATCTTCTTTTAGCACGGGTTGAAGGACTCGAACCCTCGACACCTGGTTTTGGAGACCAGTGCTCTACCAACTGAGCTAAACCCGTATGTGTCTCCGCACCGCAAGATGCGGAGACTATGTAATTATCTATAATTACTTCTTATTCTGCCAGTTCTCAGGAAGATCCTCAAGCAAAGCTGTAATCTGACCTGAACCTACTGTACGACCACCCTCACGGATAGCGAAACGAAGACCTTGGTTCAATGCTGCTGGGTGGATAAGAGACACTGTAATCTCTACGTTATCACCTGGCATAACCATTTCCTGATTTGCTGGCAACTCGATTTCACCTGTAATATCAAGTGTACGGAGGTAGAACTGTGGACGATAGTGGTTCTGGAATGGAGTATGACGACCACCCTCTTCCTTCTTCAATACATAGATAGAAGCCTTAAACTTAGTATGAGGAGTGATAGTACCAGGCTTAGCGATAACCATACCGCGCTTGATATCCTTCTTCTCAATACCACGAAGAAGCAAACCTACGTTATCACCTGCTTCACCTTCGTCAAGAATCTTACGGAACATCTCAACACCTGTACAAGTAGTCTTCATACCTTCAGCACCAAGACCAATGATCTGAAGTTCATCACCTACATGAACAACACCTGTTTCGATACGACCTGTTGCAACAGTACCACGACCAGTGATAGTAAATACGTCTTCAACTGGCATAAGGAATGGCTTATCCATATCACGTGGAGGCAGTGGAATCCACTCATCAACAGCTGCCATGAGCTCCATTACCTTAGCTTCCCACTGTGGTTCACCATTAAGCGCGCCAAGTGCAGAACCACGAATTACAGGTGAATTATCACCATCGAATTCATAGAATGAAAGGAGTTCACGAAGTTCCATCTCAACAAGGTCAAGAAGTTCAGCATCGTCAACCATATCCACCTTATTCATGAACACAACGATACGAGGAACATTAACCTGACGTGCAAGAAGGATATGCTCACGAGTCTGTGGCATAGGACCATCAGTTGCAGCACAAACGAGAATAGCACCATCCATCTGAGCAGCACCAGTAACCATGTTCTTTACATAATCGGCGTGACCTGGGCAGTCAACGTGAGCATAGTGACGGTTTGCAGTCTCATACTCTACGTGTGCAGTGTTAATAGTGATACCGCGCTCTTTTTCCTCTGGTGCGTTATCGATAGAATCAAAAGCCTTTTGCTCAGCAAGACCCTGCTTTGCCAATACAGTTGTAATAGCAGCAGTAAGAGTAGTCTTACCATGATCGACGTGACCAATGGTACCAATGTTCACGTGTGGCTTGGTTCTTTGGAATGTTTCTTTAGCCATAATTCGAATTATTAGACAATTAGATGTTTATTTATCGTTTTCTTATATCTATCGAAAAATATTACATAAGTGAGCATAGTAACCCACCCTCATTTTTCGGATGCAAAGTTACTACTTTTCTAATAAATACAATATCTACACAAATGTTTTTTTGAGATTTTATTCCTATTAACAATTTTTCTAAAAAAACGCCATGCACAAGACACTATTTAGCACGCACTGGACGAATTGTATAACCATAATAGCGCAAATCTGTATTTTTACCTATATTATTTTTCATAAAACACAAATCACCTGCATCATATATTTTCCCATTACGCACTGTTGATGACCAATAACTTCCATATTCACCAGCATATCTCAATCGACTATCTATACAATAGCCAGCAGCTGGCAAAAATATATGGATATCATTATTTTGAGGGTTCATAACTATATAACCACTAACATGCGACATATTATAACTTGACGTCCATCGCCACATACACTCTTTTCGAAGTTCTGTCCATTGCTCTGCAGTTGGAGTTTTCCAATCTTTACCCCAATTAGCTGTTGCCGCATCATCATCTGCCGACAAATTTTTCAATCCATCGTTTACATTATATTTATTTATACCTTCCCATGTCGACTCTCCAACACGCATATGTTTATAGTTTCCCCATTCAAAACTATTCTTTATTTCTGTTTCTCCCCACGCATAATATGCGCCATAACCAAATGGGTCAGCAGCACCTACATTCGTTGTTGCCCACAAAGTTCCACTTGGCAACCCCAAATCGACATATTCATGTTCATCTAGTGAATCAGAATATACATTCTTAATATTATCTATTTCATCTTCTTCATAGCATGAAGGCAAGAGAGCAACTATTGCAAAAATGGAGATAGTCCAGATTATTTTTTTCATAGCTAATTTCCTTTAGGATTCTAAATTAAGACTAATGTTAATAACATCATCTTTACTTTTTTCGGTGCAAATATAACAAACGATTATTTCATACACCACTATTTTATTTAGAAATATGAATCGCATGTACAACAAAAAGGCGAAGATTATGTACAACATACATAACCTTCGCCTTTTATTACGAATTATGCTTAAATATTACTTTTTCTCTTTATATCTTTCAAGTTGATGACGAAGTGCATCACACGCAAGATCAATTCCTTCTTCAAACGTCTTACATTGTTTCTCTGCTACAAGTGTATCATTCGGTACTGAGAGCGCAACTTTTGACACTTTATTCTCAGTATTATCAGCCTTATCAAGACTTAAAATTACATCTGCTGCAATGATACCATCAAAAAAGCGTTCCAACTTGCCTACCTTCTGTGTAGTAAACTCCTTCAATTGCTCTGATGCATTAAAATGCACCGACTGAATTGTAACTTTCATAACTAATCCTCCTCATTTGCGGCCCACGGATGAGCCTGTTTATATTCATTATTCAACTGTTCGAAATCGTTATGAGCATATATTTGCGTTGCTGTCAAACTTGAGTGTCCAAGTAGTTCTTTTATAGCCATTAGTTCTGCTCCATTATTTAACAGCACTGTTGCAAATGTATGACGCATTACATGTGGACTCTTTTTGGTTATTGTTGAGACCATTTCTATATGCCGATGAACAACTCTGTATACTAATTTTGGATAAATCGGGTTTCCTTTATTAGTTAAGAAAAATCGACCACCAGCAACTACATTTCCGAACTCTGAATTTCTGAGTTCAAGATAGTCATTTAAAATTGATTTTAAAAATTTTGTAAAAGGAATTATTCTCTGTTTCGATCTTTTTCCGTTAACTATCACATACTCATTATCAAAATCAAATTGCTTATCTGTTAGATTTACGAGTTCAGATAGTCGCATACCTGTCATATATAACAATTGCAGTATAGTACGATCACGTACGCCTTCATATGTGTTGTCAAAATTACATTTATCGAGCATCAGATCTACATCTTCTGCATGAAGAAAAACTGGCAAGCGCTTTGGAGTTTTTACATTAGAGATAATAGTACACGGATTATTTTCTCTTATTTCTTCATGACAAAGAAATCTAAAATAACTTCTAACTGATGCAACTTTTCTATTTACACTACGCGCAGTCATTCCATCAGAAAGAAGATGCATTATCCACTTCCGCACATGCTTTGCACTACACTGCCACATAAAACCATATCCTTTTTGCTGCATAAAATCGGAATATAGTTTCAAGTCTGACCTATATGCAATAATAGTGAGTGGCGAACATCGCTTTTCATAGGTCAAATATTTCAGGAATAATTGAGCGTATTCTTCCATACCTTATATATATAACAAAAAGAGACACACTATACATCACGTACCGTGCGTCTCTATAATTCATCTTACTACCCCTTACGCGTTGAGGGAATAGAGAAGAGGAGTATCAATACTCTATGTCGCGTTGTAATTGCTGAACGTAGATAGCTTTCTCAAGCTTCTCGCGACGAACGACTGACTGTGGAGTAAAAGCCTGACGACTTCTGAGCTCGCGCATCATACCAGTCTTTTCGAACTTCCTCTTGAATTTTTTTAAGGCTCTTTCTATGTTTTCGCCTTCTTTAATTGGTACTACAATCATGATTATTTTATTTATTTCGAAATTAAATATTCCTCAATTTTTAGCGGTGCAAAATAAATAAAGTTTGACGACTAATGCAAACGTTTTGTCATTTTCTTTATTCAAATATCAAATATTCATCTAAAAATGTGTTATATTCGATTGCTGCCATAGCTTTTTTGAATTCATCAATATTATTTAGACGTTGTTTGTTGCGCCTTAGTCGTAATAAGATTCCGCACATTGATTCAGTAACATACGGATGCCGTTTCAACATCTTTAGGTCTATACTATTTATTTTCAACTTACTAACCAAATTCTTATTTACTTCTAAATGTTCGACTATTTGATCATATCTGTCATTCTGGTTTATTACTGGTAATTCCTTTAGCTGTTCAACTGAAACATATCCACCTAGTCGTTTTTTATAACTGACTATTTTATTGGCACTATACTCTGCCACATACTTGATGTCGCATAAGTCTTGAATTGTTGCTGAATTAAGTTCAATAGCTATAATTTTTTTTCGATCTATAACTTTCGATCTTATACTTCCCTTCTTTCGTTGTCCTAGATGCGGACGTATAATATCAGAAATATCGGCTGCAGTTGCCATTTGTAAGGTATCGAGCGACATTTTTCCTGTAACTATATAGTTTTTCCGATACCATAATAGTGTATCTATAACTTTTAAATCAACACCAGCTTCACACAACTCTGCAGAGTCTGCATAATACAAGCTAACTAATTGTGCTTTATGTATTGGATATTTCTCCTTCCGCTTATACTCTCGTCCGTATTCTACCGAGTATGATTTGCGCTTTATCTCTGGTACAACAACATCGTCATACAAGATTCGCTCTTTTTGCAATTTTAGAGTATCGATGCCATATATTGACGACAATTTATTCCAATTTCTAATTTTTCCGCCAGCATCTCGATACGATAAAATGCTATAAAGTTCGTAGTACGAGAAACCGAATTGCTTCAATTGACGAGCTGTTGCTGTATTGATGTGAATACTATCTATTCTAAATTTTGGTGCAATAGCAATAGTATCTGATGGTATAACTATTTTGACACAACTTGAGTCGTTGCTAACATACATCTGTGTAGCAACAAGTACAATGAGCATCAATGCCGAAAATGTACTATAGGCTTGTATCTCAACTTTGTATCGCACTTATAAATATCAATCAAACGGATTCACACCAATCCACGATAATATACTATTGGCAAATATCAAAAGAATGGCTATTGGTACGATGTATTTGGTTAAGAAGAAATATACATTGAATAATTTAAACTGTCCACCATGTGCTTCAAGTTCTGCCTTTATTTCTTCTCGTCCCATTACATGAGGAATAAACAATATTATAAAAAAGGCTCCTAATGGTAACATCACATTGGCCGATATATTATCAAAAAAGTTGAACAACGTTGATGAAAATGAACAACCTATACCAAACAATGCTACAAGCAGCACTGAAATGAATGTTGCTTGCTTTCGTTTCAGACCAAATTGTGTTTTCATAAATGTTACCACAACTTCTAATAGTGATATTGACGATGTTAGAGCCGCAACGACAAGTAGGAAAAAGAAAAAAACAGAGACTACTTGTCCCATACTCATCTGATTAAAAATATTGGGCAAAGTAACAAATACGAGACCTGCACCTTGTCCTGGATTAATACCGAAAGCGAAGGCACATGGGAATATCATTACACCTGCAAGGAACGCTATAAAAAAATCAATCATAGCCACCGACACTGCACTTTTCGACAAATTTTGATGCTTACTAATATATGAACCATATGTTGTCATTGTTCCCATACCTATACTGAGCGAAAAAAACGATTGCCCTAAGGCATCGAACATTGCTTTGGGAGTGAGTTTTGAAAAATCAGGACTCAACAAAAACGATATACCTTCCGAGGCTCCTTTTAGTGTTACAGAACGCACACAAACTATGATTATCAAAATAAGAAGAACTGGCATTAATATTTTACTATATTGCTCGATTCCTTTTTCAACTCCACGTGCAACAACAAAACCAGTAATACCTAACATTGCAAACATCCATAACAAGCATACTACTGGATCGGATGCTGTCTGCTGAAACATTGCGGTTACCCCCTCTTCTGAGAGCAACGATAATTGCCCAGTTGCCGACATATAGGTATAGTATAATGTCCAACCAGAAACTACATTATAAAATGATGATATAAAAAATGCACAGAATACTCCCGAAAAACCTATTAAATACCACTTTTTACCTGGAGCCAATTTTTGAAAAGCAGCCATCACTGGCAACCCAGCTTTTCGTCCGATGGCAAATTCACTAATCAAAACGGGCATTGCTATAAGAAGTGTAAATATAATATACACAAGCAAAAAAGCTGCTCCTCCATTTTGTCCCAATACATATGGAAATCTCCAAATATTACCTAAACCAACAGCCGAACCAGCAGCTGCTGCTATCGCCCCAACCTTACTATTAAATCCTTCTTTTGCCATTAATAATATTTTTCTTTAACACAATTGTGCGTAAAAATACTAAATTGAAATAACATTATCTATTTTTAGCACAAAAAACTATTTCGGCAACTGCTTTAGCTTTTGAGCAAACATTTCTGCTTCGATACTATTTATAATAACAGCTGGATCACCAAAAAACTGGCGAGGCTTATCGAGTTTACACCACTTCTTGGCTGCTAATACACGCTTAACCTTGATTTCAAAATCCATATTGCCTAAAGTCGTGTCACGCAAAGCTGCACTAATACTGTTAATTGCAACATCTACATTAGTTGAAAACTCAACAACATCGTTTCCTGCTATCAATGCCATTGTTTCTAAATTCTTGCCCTTACCTGCAATTTTAGCCCCTTGCATATTCATAGCATCACTTATTATTAAGCCATCAAATTTCATTTCTTTTCTCAACAAATCGCTAAGCATTATATTCGACAAACTTGCTGCTGTTCCTGTCGAATCGAGGGCTGGCACAATAAGGTGTCCACTCATAACTCCCATTATACCATCAGAAATTACAGCACGAAATGGTGCTAACTCTACACTATCAAGTCTGCTTTTATCGTGTCTAACAATCGGTAAAGCTAAATGTGAATCAACATCAGTATCGCCATGACCAGGAAAGTGTTTTGCTACGGCTATGATTCCTTCTGACTGCATACCACGCGATATGGCGACTCCACATCGAGCTACAATAGAAGACGATGCTCCGAACGCTCTTTTACCAATTATCGGATTTAGTGGATTGGTATTCACATCAACAACAGGAGCAAAATTTACATTGATGCCGCAAGCACGCATCTGCTGACCAATAAAACGCCCTAACTGTTCTATTGTAGCTGTATCACAATGTTCACCTAAGAAATTATTCTTGGGATATACAATAGCATCTGACATTCGCATAGCCAATCCATTTTCGCCATCGACAGCTATTAACAACGGATATTTCGCATGCTCTGAAAGTTTCTCTACGATTGGTACAATATCGTTAACCGACATTTGCAATAGCAAAACTCCACCTATACCATACTTTTCTATTGCTTCACATGCTCTATCTATTGCCGTTTCCGAAGGATTGCCATCCAAAGCTATCCACACCAATTGAGCAATACGCTCATGTGGCATCATAGCAGTGTATACCGAATCGACCCAATGCGATTTCATTGCTAATTGCCAATCGATGGGTTCAAAAGTATACTGGCTTCTGTCATAGAGAAGATATTTTTGTCGCTTATTCTTATAAACTTCTAATTGTTGCTGCCATGTTGCTCGTATCGAATCTTCACTCAATCCTTGTTCTATCTGTTGTCTCAATACTCTATTCCCTGCTAAAAGATCAAAGAATTTTGGATTTTGCCAAAATTCATTCCCCAATTCGTTTCTATACTCAATAAAATATTCAAGCGATATTTTTTGCGGTACGTCAATATTTCGTAAATCTGTACCATAACACAACTTACCATTATGCAAAGGAACAGAAGCGCCCTCTGTAGGTTGTGGAGTAAACGAGAAATTACCCTTTTTGTATTGTGGAGCGCCCAATACTTCAAAGGGGTAATTAGTACCACGACCAACACTAACATTTGTTGCTTCAAAAAAGCACAACGATGGGTAAAGTTTAATTGCATGTGGAGTCTTAAGATTGGGCGAAGGGGCTATCTCTACATTATATTGACGAGCATGATTATAATTCAACATAGTTACTACTTTCAAATCACAATGCAAATCACCTTGCAACCACTTCTCACCATTTATCATAGCCGCCAATTCACCAGCTGT
>JBGUYH010000025.1:0-3354 GCA_045118595.1 Bacteroidales bacterium
AGTCATACTGCTATGGTCGACTTTCGCCAAAAAGTGGTGGCGCTTGGCTGCCGGAGACGCGCAAAACAGAATAAGGTACAGAAAGACTTTATCTAGATCTCTTAACTTTCAAAAATTATATCATAATAAACTTTCATTAGGTTTTCAACATTTTTGCGTTAAATTATTATCTTTGTTCTATTCATAAATATCAAACGGAAAGAATAACCATAAATATCCGAGATATGATAGCGCAGACGAAATTAGATATAATCGAGCGGCAACAAATAATAGCAGCTTACCGCACATTGTTGCGCGCTACAACAGAAATAAGAGAAGAATCTGATATTCACAATATAAAAGATATATTTTGTGCAGCACAAGAAAATACTGATATAACACGTTATCGAGCTACCAATTTTTCAAGTCTCAGACACTCATTTGAAGTTGCAACAATTGCTATTAATGAATTAGGATTGGGTAGGGTAGCAGCCATAAGTGCTATACTCTATGAAACAGTGCAAGCATCTGGGCTCGATATAAATATTATTCGCGAAGCATTTGGTGAACAAATAGCTAGTATTTGTGAGGGATTAGCAAAAGTTTGTGAGCTATATCAAAAACATGGTTCGGTCGATAATGATAACTTCCGCAAGTTACTCTTTACATTTGCACAAGACGTTCGAGTTATTCTCGTTATCTTGTCAGATCGTTTAAACCTCATGCGCCATCTTAAACTATTCCCAGAAGAAGATCAAAAAGCTATTGGAGCAGAAGTAGGTTATCTGTATGCACCTATGGCTCATCGCATGGGACTCTATGGCATGAAGAGTGAAATGGAAGATCTCTCTATGAAGTTTACCAATAGGGAGGTCTATCTTGACATCGCACGACAACTAAATGAAACTAAACGTAATCGAGAAGCTTATATCGAATCATTTATAAAGCCACTACGCGAAATATTAGATCAGTCGGGACTGAAATATGAGATAAAAGGTCGTACCAAAACCATTAGTTCCATCTATCATAAGTTGCAGAAAAGTCATACAAGCATTGAAAATATATATGACCTTTTCGCCATACGCATCATCATCGATTGTGATATGAAAGATGAAAAAGCAGAATGTTGGCGTGTGTATTCAATTGTGACAGATTTATATCAGCCCAATCCTGTTCGCTTAAAAGATTGGATTTCAATACCCAAGGGTAATGGATACGAAAGTTTGCACATCACAGTACTTGGTCCACAACAACGTTGGGTTGAGGTGCAAATACGTACTCAACGAATGGACGAAGTAGCTGAAAAAGGCTTTTGTGCACATTGGAAGTATAAGGGTATAAAGACCGAAGAAAATATGGAGAAATGGCTCTCTAATATTCGTGAAGTACTTGAAAATCCAGAACTTACAGGCGTAGATTTTATCGATGATTTTAAACTCAATCTATATGATAAAGAGGTCTTTGTATTCACTCCTAAAGGAGATTTGCGTCGATTAGCTAAGGGGGCAACAGTGCTTGATTTTGCTTTTGATATACATTCGAATGTTGGTAGTAAATGTGTAGGAGCTATAGTCAATGGTAGGAATGTTCCAATTCGTTATGTTTTGCAAAATGGAGATCAAGTTGAAATATTAACAAGTAGCCATCAAGAACCGAAAGCCGATTGGATGCTTGTTGCCGCTACATCGAGAACAAAAGCAAAATTGCGAAAACTGCTTAATGAACAAAAGTTTAAGCAATCGGAAATAGGTAGGGAAATGCTCGAGCGCCGACTGAAAAATTGGAAGATGGAATTGAATGATACCATCTTACATTTATTGATGAAAGCATTTGGGTACAAAGATATTCACGATTTCTTGTGCGATATAGGAAATAATAAAATAGGAGCACAAGATATAAAAGATATGCTTGTTGAAAATGAAGAGAAACGTGATAATCAAGAACCACCAATAAAAGTTTCAACTTCAGAATATAAGCAAAAAGGCGATACTGATGATAATAATGGGCAGGGTAGTGTATTAGTATTAGATAAGTCTTTAACAAACATAGGATTTGTATTATCAAAATGTTGTAATCCGATATTTGGTGATCCTGTCTTTGCTTTCGTATCAGCAACTGGTGGAGTAAAGATACACCGTATTGGTTGTCCGAACGAAGCCGAAATGCGTCGTCGTTTTGGTTATCGCATAATAGAGGCTCGATGGAATGGCACTGGTGGTAACTTAATGCCTGTTACACTGCGCATTACTGGTAACGATGATTTGGGCATATTGACAAACATATCGCAAGTGCTTACTAAAGATGCTACAGTGAAAGTACGTAATATAACAGTCAATACAACCGAAGGAGGATTCGAAGGTGATGTAACTGTTATGATAACTAACACAGACATATTGGCAAGTTTGATAAAGAAAGTAAAAAATATAAAGGGAGTCTATTCTGTTACAAGGCTTGAAAAAAATTAGAAAATATGGATATTAAACTAGATATAGAGCAAAAGTTAGCTCAACTACTTGTTGGTAAACGTTTAACATTGTCAACAGCAGAAAGTTGTACAGGTGGTAATATCGCTCATCTAATTACTTCTGTAGCAGGTAGTTCTGTATACTATATGGGTGGAGTTGTCAGTTATAGCAATGCTGTAAAATCGGAACTGCTGGGTGTCTTAGATTCTGAAATTGAACATTATGGAGCTGTTAGTGAACCAGTTGTTCGGCATATGGCCGAAGGAGTTAAACGTAGACTTTCAACAGATTGTGCAGTCGCAACTTCAGGGATAGCAGGACCTGGTGGTGGAACAATAGATAAACCTGTTGGGACTATATGGATAGCTGTATGTACGCCAATTGGAACATATAGTCAATGTATACGCACTGCATGTTCTGACAGATTAACTAATATAGATATAGCTACACACAAAGCATTAGAAATGCTTTATTATCAATTACTTGAAGATGAACTATAAAATCTTATTTTTATAGTTTTTGGATCTAGAAGTGGGTTTTATATTGGAGTGCTATTTTGTCTTAGAATTTATATTATGTTAAGTTGAAAGGTGAAATTAATAGGGCTATGCATTTTATTGGATTATTTTTGTTTGTGCGCAGCTATGTAATATTGCCATTGTTTGTCATTGTCCAATAAATCGCGACTTGGCCATTGTTCGACAGAATTTATAGATTTCTCCATCACATTACGTAATAAAGTTGCCAAATCAGGACCTCTATAGTTTGAACAATTTAACAGTATTACATAGTTGATACCATCATGACGTCGGCCAATCATTGCCGATGTTGCAGCCAATGTACCGCTCCTATACCAAGAATCGCCAATAGTTGTTCGCCAACCAAGTGGATCGAATCCTACTTGATGAGA
>JBGUYH010000026.1:0-10089 GCA_045118595.1 Bacteroidales bacterium
GTCGCTGATGGCTAATGTCTCCATGTGCAAAGACGATGCAAACTCGCTAACCTTTGCCGAGGGCATCGATACCACATACATAGCACCACAGAGCAACCTCGTAGGCAGCATATCGGCGGTTCTAAAGCCATTCGAGCGAACGACAATTGAGGGCGAATATGCCCTAAGCATAATCAACGCTAACTGCAAAGCCGACTCGCTCGGTCATACAGATGGATTCTTCGAGGAAAATACGGATATATCGCGCCACACGGCTGGCAAAGTATCAGTAAGTCAGGCGTTTGAAATAGGCAGTATTGGCGCGACCTACGAGCGCGTGTCGCCATCGTACAAGTCGTTTGCATCGTACTACAATACCAACAACTTCGAGAATATCATGGCAAATTTCTCGATGGACATAGCGCAGAAGGTGAGCCTTAGCACCAACGTGGGCTGGCAGCACGACAACCTGAACAATCAGGAGGTCAACACCAACTCGCAACTCATATATTCCGTGAGTGCGAATGCCACGCCTAACGAGAAAGTGTCGTTTGGAGGGACGGTATCCAACGTTCAGTCTTATGTACATATAAAAGACATCTTGGAGCAGGTGACGCAAACCACGCAATATCAAAACCTCGATACGCTTAGCTTCACAGAACTCAAATATAATCTATCGTTAGGATACACAGTAAAGAGACATAATAAGGAAGAAGAATAAACGAGATATTGTAGAGATGTTGGTGCGCCGCGTCGCTGTAATTAGTCTTCACCACAAAAACATATTTATGTTAGTGAGTGACAAATATGATTATGTATATTCTGTTATAATGTTGATGTTATAAACATTCTGCGTTTTCGTGGTTAATAATCATGAATCATAAGATAAAAAACTCGGGATTCATGATTCGAAATTCATAACTCAAAGTTCAAAATGCAGAAAATTAGCCATTTCCTCTGTTTACATTTTTATTTTTTTCTCCTCTAAAAAACCATCGTGGTTTATCTTTTTATCAATAAAACGACATATTTTAACAATAAAGAGCCATATTTTCATATCGAACATCTTATTTTTGTCAATACAAACCTCGGGTGTATTCGGGTATAGAGGGGAAAATAAAAAGATAATATTTGCTAGCCGCTGTTCTTGATTCACTCAGTCAAATCATATCAAAGAATGAACGAAACAATCAATCAACTAAGGAAAGGCTGCTTCGCGCTACTTTCGGTAGCTGCAGTCTGTGCCGCAGTTCCTCAGTTTGCATATGCTCGGCCCATAGTAGCTGCTATGCAACAACAGGGCAATGTTAGCGGACGTGTAACTGACACCAATGGAGACCCCGTTATTGGTGCCAATGTAATAATCAAAGGTACAACGCAGGGTACTGTTACTGATGCCGATGGCCGTTTCTCGTTGGCTAATGTGCCTTCTGATGCTATTATTATAGTATCATTTTTAGGGTTCGACCAAGAAGAGGTGGCTGTCAACGGACAAACGAACATCGATGTAGTTATGATTGAAGATATGGCAATGCTACAAGATATTGTTGTCGTAGGTTTCGGTACGCAGAAGAAGGTGAACCTCACTGGTGCTGTGGCCGTGGTGAATGGCGACGAACTTTCGCAGCGCCCAGTAGCGTCGGCTGCACAAGCTTTGCAAGGTATGGTACCTGGTTTGCAAATTGCAGCAAGCAGCGGTGCCTTGGATAGCAACCCCAGCATCAACGTGCGTGGTACGGCTACCATCGGTCAGGGCACAAGCGGTTCGCCTCTCGTACTTATCGACGGTTCGGAAGGCGACATCAACGCCATCAACCCACAAGATATTGAGAGCATAAGCGTATTGAAAGATGCAGCTGCAAGTTCTATCTACGGTTCGCGTGCTCCATTTGGTGTCATACTTATCACTACTAAGAGTGGCAAAAGTGGCAAGGCTGTGATTAACTACAACAACAGCTTCCGCTACAATAGTCTCATACGTGAAAAACATATGATGAACTCGCTCGACTTTGCTTCGTGGATGAACGATACCTTCTACAATGATGGTGGAAAGACGTTCTTCGATAGTGATCGTATGCTTTCTATCGAGATATATAGCAATGCCGAGAAGGTGTCGAATGGTGTGCGCCGATACAATGGTAAAGATATATATGCTTTTGGATTAAGTCTTGACCCTTATACAGTACCAGACGAAAATGGTAAGGTGAAATCGTTTGATGGCTATGCTAATGGTATCGATGACGTTGATTGGTACGATGCAGTATATAAAAGTACAGCCTTTGCACAAGAGCACAACTTGAGCATTAGTGGTGGAAAAGATGATCTAAACTACTATGCTTCGTTCAACTATCTGAACAACGAAGGTTTCATGCGTTTGGCTACCGACAAATTCACACGTTTTGCTGCAACTGCAAAATTCAGCAGCCAAGTACGCGATTGGCTCCGTTTGGGATATAGTATGCGTTGGACTCGCACCGACTACGAGCGTCCTTCAGCTATGACAGAGAGCCTCTACAACGACATGACACGTCAAGGTTGGCCAGTGTTGCCTCTCTACGACCCATACGGCAACTACTATAGCTCACCTTCGCCTGCACTTGCTCTCGCTACCAAAGGCAAAGACACTAAGCAGCGCGACTTGCTCAACCATAATGTTACAATGGTAGTTGAACCAATATCTAATTGGAAGACACATTTCGATTTCAACTATCGTACCGACAATGCTACTCGCCACTGGGATAGCTTTGTAACATATAACCACGACTTAAAGAACATACCATACGCTTACGACAAAGGTTCGAATGTGCACGAAGATGAGTTCAAAGAGAACTACATCAACTTCCAAGCATATTCAGAATACGACTTCTCGATTGGTGCAAACAACAACTTCCATGTTATGGCAGGTTTCCAAACCGAGCAGGCTAAGAAGTTGGAATTTGGTTTGCAGCGTAATGGTGTTCTCGACCCAAGCAAACCAGAGGTCGACCTTACTTCGGGTTTGAGCTACGATGGCGATGCTATTGTGCCAGAAGCTAATGGCGCTCGTAACCAATGGCAAACAGCTGGTTTCTTCGGACGTATCAACTATAACTACGACGAACGTTATCTTCTCGAAGTAAACCTCCGTCACGATGGAACATCGCGTTTCCGTACAAACCGTATGTGGAAAACTTTCCCATCAGCATCGGTAGGTTGGAATATAGCTCGTGAAAATTTCTGGTACTCGCTCACCGATGTGTGTGGCACACTCAAGCTCCGTGCTTCATATGGTCAACTTGGTAACCAAAATACCAATAACTGGTATCAGACTTACCAAACAATAAGCTATGGTGCTGCTAATGGCACATGGCTACAAAATGGCAAGAAGACAAACACCACAAGTGCTCCAGGTCTTATCTCGACAAGCCTTACATGGGAACGTGTAGAGAGCTACGATCTTGGTCTCGACTATGGTTTCCTCGATAACCGACTCAAAGGTAGTGTCGACTTCTTCATCCGCGACACTAAAGATATGGTTGGTAACGCTCCTGAACTACCTGCTGTATTGGGTACTGCGGTTCCTGTAACCAACAACACTGACCTTCGCACTCGCGGTTGGGAACTCCAACTTAGTTGGAACGACCGTTTCGAAAATGGCTTCAACTATGGTGTAACATTCAATATATCTGATTCACGCACCAAGATTACACGCTATCCTAACAACCCAACAGAGAGCATCGATACCTACATTGCAGGTCAGTATACCAACGAGATTTGGGGCTTCGAGACTGTTGGCATAGCTAAGTCGGATGAGGAGATGAACGCTCACCTCGCTAAGGCAGACCAGAGCGCAATTGGCGACAAATGGGCAGCTGGTGATATTATGTATGCCGACCTCAATGGCGATGGCAAAGTTACCCGTGGCGCACAAACCTTGTCAGACCACGGCGACCTCAAGGTTATCGGTAACAGCACACCTCGCTTCCTTACTGGTCTCGACATCAACGCAAGCTTCAAAGGCTTCGATTTCCGTGCATTCTTCCAAGGCGTACTCAAACGCGACTACAGTACTGGTTGGAACTGGGGCGGCGGTAAAGAGTATATGTTCGGTGCAACAGCCAGCGGTCAGTGGTGGTGCGCAGGCTTGACCGATGTAAAAGACTACTATCGCGACGAGAATTCTTGGTCGGTTCAGAACGGATATATGAGTGAGAACAAAAACGCTTGGTTGCCTCGTCCTATCTATTCTGATAAGAACATCCAAGAGCAAACACGCTACTTGCTCAATGCAGCTTACATGCGTTTGAAGAATATTCAGTTGGGCTATACCTTACCAGAAGAGATTGTTAGCAAGTGGAGTCTCAGCAACGTACGTTTCTATGTATCGGGCGAAAACATACTAACCATTACCGATATGCCTCATCAGTTTGATCCAGAAACTATCGGTACCGATCACAATAATGGTTATCCACTCTCGCGCACATTTGCTTTCGGTGTCAACCTAACATTCTAACATTAATATCAGATAAAGATGAAACACAATATTATACCGATGGCACTCTGCCTTATGGGCGCAGCCATCACATCTTGTAGCGACTATCTAGAGCAAGAACCACCTTCGTCACTTACGCCTGACGGTTTCTTCTCGTCGGATACCAAAATACAGGTTGCAGTTAATAAACTATACTCCGATGTATTACCTGGTCACTCGCAGTGGAGCTATGGTTTGTATGCATCGGATAACAACACCGATAACCAAGCAGGAACATCATCTGTCAATAAGTATGGTGATGGTCTGTGGAAAACATCGAACGGCAACGATAATTGGGCATGGAGCAACATCCGAAACATCAATTATCAATTGTCAGCTATTCTCGAAGCTCGGGAAAACGGAGAGATAGCAGGTCAAGAAGTCTCTATAAACCAATATATAGGTGAAATATACTTCTTGCGTGCATATTGCTATTTCGACATGCTACAGAAGTGGGGCGATATGCCTATCATCACTGAAGCATTGCCTGTTGACGAAGATGTTCTTGTTGAGAATAACAAACGTAGCCCACGCAACGAAGTAGCTCGTTTCATATTGCAAGACCTTGATAAGGCTATTGAGTTGATGAGCGATGGTTTTGATAAACGCAGAACTCGCATCAATCCTGACGCGGCGCTTACATTGCGTTCACGTGTAGCTCTCTACGAAGGTTCATGGCTTACATATTTTGCTGGCACTCCATTTGTTCCTCTCGGACAAGGTTGGCCTGGTGCTACCAAAGATTACAACGCTTCATATCAGTATCCTTCTGGTTCTATTGAGGCAGAAGCTAAATACTTCTTGGAGGAGGCTGTTAAGTCATCGGAGAAAGTGGCAGAGAAATACAAAGGTTCACTTGCTGTCAACACTGGCGTTATACCTCAAAAAGAGGGCGATAAAGAGAACCCATATTTCAATATTTGGGGCACTCTCGATATGTCTAACTCTCCAGAAGTATTGCTATGGCGCGAATACAGCAAAAGTCTTGGCGTAGTAAACTGCGTTGAGGTGGCTTTGCAGCACGGTGACTATGGCGTTGGTGTTACTCGTAGCCTCGTTGAGAGCTATGTTATGGCTGATGGTAAGCCTATCTATGCTTCGTCATACGCATACAGCGACCAAACCATCGAAGATGTTGTTACCAATCGCGACCCACGTTTGAAGGTCTTCCTCAAAGTTCCTGGACAAGTAAATATGTTCAAGAATATGGATGCCAGCGAAGACCACGGCGTAGCAGTTGAACCAATTCCTGACATTACAAGTAAGGTTTCTGAAGTTTGCTATTCAACAGGTTATGCAATTCGCAAAGGTGGCACGTTCGACAAAGCTCAGACTGGCAATGGTAACTGTGGCAATGCTGCTTGCATCTTCCGCGCTACCGAGGCTCTGCTCAACTACATCGAGGCAGAGTATATGCTCACTAAGTCACTCAGCAGCGGTCACATCGTTGAATACTGGACTGCAATTCGTACAGCAGCTGGTTTCACAGGTGAAGCTACCGACCCATCGGTTACTATTGCAGCAACTGATATGAGCAAAGAGACTGCCGACTGGGGTGCATATTCGGCTGGTGAACTCCTCACCGACGCTACACTCTACAACATCCGTCGCGAACGTCGTTGCGAACTTATTGCTGAAGGCTTGCGCAACATGGACCTTCACCGTTGGCGCTCATTCGATCAGTTGATGACAACTCGCGCTCACATCGAAGGTATTCACCTTTGGAATACTCCAATGACCGATTGGTATAAGAACCTCAAGGATAATAAGGGAAATAGTACTTTTATCTCAGATGGTTCGTCGAAAGCAACAGTATCATCGCCAGAACTTAGCGAATACTATCGTCCACATGAGGTTAACCAAGCTAACAATAGCTTCTACAACGGCCTTACATGGCACATGGCTCACTACCTCGAGCCACTACCACTCAAGCAATTCTTGCTCACAGCATCCGACCATGCTACTTATAGCAAGAGTCCGCTTTACCAGAATCCATATTGGCCTACAGAGCCTGATATGCCTGCTGAAAAATAATAGCGTAAAACAAAACCAATAGCAGTAGGTAAAATAGGCAACAACACAAGCAGTAGAGCCTATCCAAAACTTTTTGGATAGGCTCTTTTTATGTTCGGCATGAGCGTTGTTTTGACAAAATTCCAAATTCAATTTTTAGACCTTTTTCGTTTCGGTGGTAGAGATATAGCATATTTTGCAATATCTTTGAATCATTAACCATTTATCATTATCCGTGAGCCTGACTTGTGTTACATCCTCATTCAGAGTGTGCCTAATAGTCTGTTATTGTCTTATGTCAACTTAGTTCGTCATAGCAGAACGCAATGTCAAAAGAGCAAAATGACAAGGCTTCGGTCTTGTGCATAATTGCAAAAGTTACGAAAAAATGGAAGTTACCTAACGAAAAAAATTAAACTTATGAAGCAATCTATAATATGCAGAACAGCACTCATGTCATTGATAATTGTGTTGTATGCAGTTAGTGCACGTGCCATACAAAAATCGATAGCTGATACTATTACAGTGCAAGAGTTGGAAATGTTGATATCCAAAGACACCATAGTGGATCTTGGGCTTAGCGTCAATTGGTCGAACTTTAATATCGGAGCAAAAGATATTTGTGATAATGGCGACTATTTTGCTTGGGGTGAGACATCAACAAAGGAGCAATATACATGGAGTAATAGTGTTGTTGTGGCGAATGATACTGCTGATTTGGCTAATAGCGGCTTTGTTGTAAGGGCTAAATTGATAGATGACTATGGTGTCGAGAGAACTGTTTATCATCTTTCTCCGACGAATGATGCTGCTACACAGCGACTTGGAGAAAAATACAAGACTCCTAATGTAGACGAGTTGGAATCGCTCCTTTATACATGTAATATTAAACGATTGAGGGTTAAAACTCCCGAAGGATTAATAATCAAAGGCTATTTGCTGAAAAGCAGAAGAAATGGGAACATGCTGTTTTTCCCTATGGCTGGCAATGTCGTCGAAACTTCTAATTTTAAAGGCATTAGAGCTTTGTATTGGAGCGCGACAATGATAAATAATCAAAGTTTCTATTTAGATTTTTCTGCAGAAATGTCGCTAACCAATCCGTATATAGGATTGCCTATTAGAGCAATTTTGAAATAATTTGGGCAAAATCTGTTTTAGAGAAATTGTGTCCATGCTCGGCGTAGTTATGCATACTACGCCGAGCGGTGAATAACGCTTCCCCCGCATATTCCATCATCGTAAATACATACACACAAAAATTTTTTTCTCTTCGTTGTAAGTTTTCTCACTTTCGTGCGACTAATGGGGTGTAAAAAGAAAAACGAAAAAGCAATGAATGAACAAGAGCAAAGTTTTCTGAAACTCGTTGAGCAGCATAAGAAGCTCATATACAAAATATGCTTCATGTATGCTTCGGACGACGAGACTGTCAGCGACTTGTTTCAAGAAGTGGCACTGAACCTGTGGAAGGCATTCCCACAATTCAGAGGCGAAAGCAAACCCATTACGTGGATTTATAGAATTGCGGTGAACTCATGCGTGTCGTGGTTGAGAATTTCGACCAAACGCCCACAAACCGTGTCGCTCACGCTGCCAATGACAGAACTCTTTGCCGATGAACACGAAAAAGAAAATCTGCGAGAACTCTATACTCTCATCAATCGACTCGGCAAATTGGAACGCGCGCTGATTATGCTCTGGCTCGACGAACGAAGCTACGAGGAAATCGCTGAGATACTTGACATTTCGGTCGCTAACGTGGGAGTGCGCATCAACCGTGTGAAGGCCAAACTCAAGACTATGTATAACGAATAAAAAAAATCTTACAATTATGGAACTCGATGAACTAAAACAAAAATGGAATAAACTCGACGGACGTCTCTCGAAGAGCGAAATATATAGCGAGCGAGCGCTCCGCGAAACCATCAAATCTAAAAGCGAAACTACCTACGACTACTTTAGAAAAAGGGAGATGAAGTTAGCGGTTGCAGCTATCTGTATAACAATTGTATTTTCCAACTTATGGCTTCATGAGCGTATTCATGACACTACATTCTATGTATGTACTTTTATGATTGTTGCTGGTCTTTTTTTCTATATCTATCGTTATATCGTGGCATCTCGTTTCTCTGTGAATGAACCAACCTCAAAACAACTACAAAATGTTGTTTGGTTTCATAAATGTGTCGTTATTGAATATTGGGCTGGTATTCCTATCGCAATTATTGCATTTGGTACATTATTTTTTTGCGAATGGCATTGTCAAATGAATGCAACACGTTGGTTTGCTGCTCTTTCTCTTATACCCATAGGTACGGTCGCATGCATATTGATGTGGAAGAAGCATAAAAAGGCAATCAACGAAATCAAAAAGAATTTAGCCGAGCTAAAAGAATTCGAATCGTAAATTCATCATAAATATCCACCGCTCGTCATAGCGTCACGTTCTATTGCAGCAAAAAGCAATGTTCAGTTTAGTGGTAGAGACGTAGCACGCTACGTCTCTACTATGCATGTAATAAAGCCATAGTTTCAGCCTTGTGCCATAACTAAAAATAGAAAACAACGAGTACCCCCAAAGTAACGCAAATAGAAATTTGCAAAAGATGATGGTAAGATTAAAAATAAGGCGTAGAGTGTTTTGGGTGGTGAATATAATAATGGTCTGAAATTATAGAACTACTCTTTTTCACCAATATAATATCTACCCACAATCGATTTTACTGGATACCAAGCTGCTAATACACCAACGGCAGCCACTGTAAAGAATACGACTAAAACATCGCCCCAACGTAACTCTACTGGATAGGCATTTATGATGTAATTTTCGCTGCCTGCAAAGCCAACAAATCCAAATTTTTCTTGTAGCAAAACTAGTACGATGCCAATAGCTAATCCTATTATAACGCCTCCCATTGAAACTAGCCAACCCTCGAATAAAAATATTTTTGTTACCAATTGTTTGTTAGCTCCCATGCTTTTTAGTATTCCTATGCTCTCTTTCTTTTCAAAGATAAGCATCGAGAGAGAACCTATGATGTTAAAAGCGGCTATTACGATGATAAATGTAAGTATTAGAAACGCCATGAGTTTTTCCACTTGCATCATCTTAAAAAACGACTTATGTTGTTCCCATTTGTCGTTAACTACCAGTGTGTTACCGACTATTTGTTCTATTTGATGTTTTACATCATTAACGTTGTATCCACTGCGAACTTTAACTCCAATGGCCGACACTTCGTTATCGTTGTAGCAAAAGAGGCTTCGTGCTTGTTCAAGTGATATTATAGCATAATTTGAGTCGTAATCAACTTGTTGTACAGCAAACGAGCCACACACATTAGCATCTTCTTGCACAAATGATTTTTCAGGTGTAGCCATATTTATTTTGCCTGTTCGTTTGGGCGTGTACATGGTTAGTTTAGATGCAAACGACACTGAGCGTGCTCCTAATTGATCAGCCAAGATAGCGCCTAAAATGCAAAAATTTATATCTGGATGATTTATAGAATAACGCCCATCGAGCATTATGCTATCGATGTTTGTTACGTGCTCAAATGCAGTGTCGACACCCATTATCATAG
>JBGUYH010000027.1:0-15087 GCA_045118595.1 Bacteroidales bacterium
AGCCGAACTACTTATCTGCTGACCAATACCGATGAGTCGGGTTACTTGTTTTTCAGTCATTAAGCGACCTACACGCTGATAAAGTTCACTAACTGGCAACCCTGTTTGCTGCAAATCAGACAAGATAAGAGTACGTGACAACCCTTTGCGGCTACCCAATGTATGCAAACTATCGAGAGCTATAGCAAGCGAATCGATGTCGGCATTATAAGCATCATCGATGATAGTACAATTGTTATGTCCCTCCTTCTGCTCCAGTCGCATGGTAACTGAATAGAGCAATGGTATACGAGCTCTAATTTCGGCATCGCTAATACCAATAGCTTTAGCATAGCAAACAGCATGCATCAAATCCTCTTGCGACATAGCATCGGTCAAGTGGAACAATGCAAGATACGGAGCCGCATCGGCCATGCTCCACGATACTTTCTGTGCATTAGGGAAATTAGCTTCGATATAATCTTTCAGCATAGGTTGGTCGGCACAATAGAAAATGCGTTTAGCACGAACCGCCATCTGAAGTTTCTCGTGCATTTTCTGTTCTATCGATGAAAAATTCTCTTGATGTGCCTGACCTATATTTGTAACGATAACATCATCAGGACAAACAATGCGTTCGAGTCGTTGCATCTCTGTTCGCTGTGAAATGCCAGCTTCAATTATTGCCAATTCAGTATCCTGACGTATGTTGAGCAACGATAATGGCACACCAACCTGACTATTGTACGAACGAGGGGAACGCACAGTGCGCATATTGTCAGACACAAGTTCCGACAACCACTCCTTTACTATTGTTTTACCATTAGAACCAATTATAGCCACTACTCTTCCGTGTGTTTGCTGACGACACGATAGAGCTATATGTTGTAATTCATCGAGCGTATTATCGACCAAGAAAAAACGAGCCTCAGGATATGGTGTTGTATCAAATCCCTTGTGACAAACAAAAGCTCGCACACCACGAGCATAGAGATCGGGTACGTAGCGTTCGCCATCATGACGCTGGCCACGTAACGCCACAAACAGAGAGCCCTCAGCCACAAATAAGTTGCGACTGTCGGTGAGAATACGTTCTACGTTAATGTCATTGTAAATCATTGCTCTATTGTTTATGAACCTAAAAAGATTATATCATTCAAAATAGAATGTAAAACAGATCATACGTGATTTAAGTTTATCAATGGCTTGCTGATAAGGCAAATCATCGTCATCGCCCGTACTTTTTTGCGAGTAGACGTTATTTAATCCGAACGAACCTCGTATCTCGAGCGAGAGTCTAAAGTATGTTAGATAAAAATCCATACCTCCACCCAAGTCCCAATAGCAATCAAGCGATTTTAGCACTAAGTGATCTTGCTTGTCTTTTGCCAAATCGTAGCGTGGCGTAACACCTGTTACAACATAGGGTTTCACGTTACCAAGTCGGAAAGCACCATACTTAATAAGCATTGGCATCTCAACAAAGGTTGACTTTATATGAAGCGGATCGCCAATGCGAACTCCATACTCATCGATGAAGGTTATGTCGCGTTGTCCGAACCCTACTCCTGGCAACACTCTGAAATTAAGATGCTCGGTGAGTCTAAAATCAGTTATTATGCCCAAATTAAGACCTGGATTGAGATGCAGAATTTCACCATATCGTGCTACTTGTCCGTTTTCAAGAGTTCTGACACCTGTGTTGTAGATATGGAAATCGAGAACATTAAAACCTATCAAGAAACCGAAATGAATAGGTTTATGATCAAAACCTGGCAAATTGGGCAAACCGCGTTTTGTAGCATCGGGAACAACATCGCCCCTCGACTGCGCCATAACAACTTGCGACACAACCGATAAAAGCATACACAACATCAATATTATTGTTCTCCGATGTTTAATCATAACACAAAACTACTCTTTTTCTCCGACATAGATTGTAGCTATACCCAAAGTTTGACTTATGCGTTTCACTGGTTTTATATTGGCTTGGCGCATGTGCTTTTCAAACTCTTCGCCATCAGGGAAAGCTAATACACTCTGTGGCAAATATTCATAGGCTTTTTGATCATGACTAACAAGACCACCCATAAATGGCAATATATGCTTAAAATAGAACAAGTAGAGTTGCTTAAATGGGAACATTGTTGGCTTTGAAAATTCGAGCACGACCATACGTGCACCAGGCTTAATAACACGTGCCATTTCTGATAATCCCTTGTCCAAATCGCCATAGTTGCGCACTCCAAATGCCACAGTAACCGCATCAAATGTATTATCGGCAAATGGCAATTGCTCCGAATCAGCCTCTTGCAATGTTATATAATCCGATAAGTTTTTTGATTCAACCTTTTCTTTGGCTACGCTCAGCATTCCAGCAGACAAGTCGGTACCTGTAACTTTGCAGCCAAGTGTTTGCTGTGCTTTAATAGCAAAATCGCCAGTGCCTGTTGCGACATCGATGATGTGATGTGGTGCTATATCTTTAAGGGTAGCTATAGCTCGCTTACGCCACAACTTATCGATACCAAACGAGAGAAGATGATTAAGCAAGTCGTAGCGGGGTGCTATAGTATTAAACATTGTGCGCACTTCACCTTTCTTGGTTGAATCGGCTTCGTTATATGGTTTTATTGTCTCCATGTTTCTATTTTACAACAATGATACGGAATTCTTCTGGTACGAGATAGAGTTGTGCCAAACGCATTATTTCGTCGGGCGTTATCTGCTCGATAATATCATACATGCGCTTATCAAAATCAATAGGCAACTGTTCTATAAGGTACGGAATAAGTGTATCGACCGATGACATTATGCTATCGTAACGCGACAATATTTGTCCTTTGAGATAGCTGCGAACCATTTCAAGTTCATCGGCATCAACTGGTTGACTTTGCATTATGCGCATCTCGTTGAATATCTCGTCGATAACCAAACGCCAATTATTCGGTTCTACATCACTCGATATGCGCATTACGCTATTACTGCGTCGGGGATTAATCGATGAGCCTATGCCATAGGTTAGTCCCTTTTGCTCACGTATATTTTGCATCAGTCGCGAGCCAAAATAGCCACCAAATATTGAATTTACAATGGTGAATGGCATAAGGTCGGCATGAGGCATAGCTGGCATTGGACGACCCATGGTTATACTGGCTTGTATCGAGCCTGGACGTTCAAATTCGATAATCTGCTTGTCCCATTTGCGCAAGATAGGTTGTTCTGCTTCTGGCATTGACAATGTACTACCCCATTCACCACCAAATACATTATCTATCATAGATAAGCTATCGTCTGATGGTTGTCCGCTAACAAACACATGTAATCCGTTAGGACGATAGGCTGCTTTATGGAAATCAACAAGGTCGGAGCGTGTTAGTTGCTTTATGCTATCTTCGGTCATCACTCTGCCATAGCGCGAACCTTCTGCGTAGAAATTACGCGTGAATTCATACGATGAGCGATAACGCGACTTGCTCATATTGATTTTAAAGTTCTGAAACTCTTTGTCGAGATAGATGCTAAGTTCCTTTTCTGGCAATGTAGGTTGCTTTATCATCATCTCGATTAGTGGTAACACACTACCTATATGTTTATCGAGTGCAACAAACGAGACAATAGAGTTCAATGTATCACTCTTTTGCCATATTTGTGCGCCATAGAAATCTATTTTCTCAGCTAATTGCTCTGCGTTTAATCCAGGTACGCCTTCACCAAGTAGTACCGATACAGCTCGAGCTAATCCGCATTTAGGTGCTAACACCGAACCTGCTCTAAACACCATATCGACGCGTACCACAGATTGAACTCCACCTCGCAACAAGTGTATGTTAGCTCCGTTCGATAGTGTATGACTAACAAATTGTGGTATGTTGGGCATACCTATGGGGAATATTTCTGGTCTTACTGAACGATCCATCAATGTTTTGAATGATAATAAATTATTGATTCGTTTTCTGTAGTCATAACCTTAGCTAAGGTACTACATATCTCAGAACTCGTTATAGTGTTGTATGTGTCGATGTCGGTATTAAACTTATTAGCATCGCCCAACATCTCATAGAATGCTAGTTCACGAGCCTTTATCTGTGGCAACATTGATGCTATGGTATGACCAGCCTCTGCTCTGTTCTTCACCTTTTGCATTTCGTATTCGGTTGGTCCCTCAGTTATCAATCGGTCAACAACTTGATGTATGGCTTTTTCTGCTTCACCCATCTTCACACCAGGCAACAACGTAGCACTAAAGGTGAGTAGTCCGGCATCAAAACTACCACTCACACCTGCGTCAACATCACTCATCATAGGTGTTTGCTTGGTAAGTGCATTAATTAATCGCGACGACACGCCATCTGATAATATATCGGTGGCCATATCCATAACGTAAAACTCACGCGATAGTCGGTCGCCCATGTGATAATTAATAGAAAGCACATCGGCAGGTACTTGTCGCTCTACACTCAGTACTCGACGTTCGTTTTGTACGGGTTCACATGGTATGGGTGCTAACGAAGCTTTGCTTTCTATGTCAGAAAACCATTTTTCAGACAATGCAAAAACACGTTCAGGGTCAATGTCGCCCACAACAACTAAAATGGCATTATCAGGAGCATAATGACGATGATAAAAGTCGGTAATATCGTCAATCGATGCATCAGCGATATGGTTAAGTTCTAAACCTATTGTTGGCCAACGATAAGGATGAACTTTATATGCTAATGCTGACTTAAGGTGTGATAAGTCGCCATAGGGTTGATTCAAACAACGCTGCTTAAACTCTTCCATAACGACCTTTCGCTGCACTTCAATACTTTCGTCAGATAGTGTCAGATTGTTCATGCGGTCGCTCTCGAGCCAAAAAGCTGTTTCTATATTTTGAACTGGTAGATTGATATAATAGTTGGTTATATCGTCATCGGTAAAAGCATTATTTTCACCGCCTACACATTGCAGTTCTTCATCAAAATCAGGTGCATTTTCTGACCCAGTGAACATCAGATGTTCCATAAAGTGAGCCAATCCTGTTCGTGTTTGTTTCTCATTGCGCGAACCAACTTTATAGAGTAGATTGACCGTAGCTATGGGCGATGATTTATCGCACAATGCTACTACATGCAATCCGTTTTTGAGTATATGTCGCTTTATATCAAGCATTATTGAGTGGTAAGTTTTTTCGTTCAATTTTGCGTTCTAAGCTTTTATATTTCTATTCTCGCTTCAAGAAACGTAAAAAGTGTTCAACATTTTCATCAAATGCGTATGGTTGAGTAAGCAAATTACCATTAGCATCGAGTGGTGCATAGAATGGTTGTGCATTGACGCCAAATTTTGTGCGCTGGAGATAACTCCATTTGTCGCCTACGGTACGCAATATGGTATTGTTATCAATAACTATTTTTTCGGGTAGTGGTGTCTTATCATCAACATAGAGGCTTATCAGTATATATTCTTCATTGAGAATACGAGCCACACGCGGATCGGTCCATACCGATTGCTCCATCTTCCTACAATTGACACATCCATAGCCAGTAAAATCGACCATAACAGGTTTACCTGTACGCTTAGCTTCGGCCATACCTGCTTCATAGTTGGTAAATTGGGCATGTGGTGTATTATCAACCACAACAAAATCTTGCGTTGTAATAGGCGGACAAAAAGCTGAAACGGCTTTTAGTGGTGCTCCCCATAATCCTGGTATTAGATATATAGCAAAGGCAAACGATATGACAGCACTAAGCACACGCACTGCACCTACATTTTCGTTTGGTTCAACATGAGCCATATTTATCTTACCTAGTAAAAACAGACCTAAGACAATGGCCAATGCAGCCCATATACTGATAAACACTTCACGGTCGAGCAGATGCCATCCATAAGCAAGATCGGCAACTGAGAAAAACTTAAGAGCAAATGCTAATTCGACAAAACCTAATACCACTTTCACTACAACCATCCACGAACCAGAACGTGGCATTTTCTGTAGCCATGAAGGGAACATAGCAAACAGAGTAAATGGCAATGCAAGTGCCAATGCGAATCCGAACATTCCAATGGCAGGTGCAACCAAACTACCTTGAGTCGACACCTCAACCAAAAGGAAACCAATTATAGGTCCAGTGCACGAAAACGACACAAGTGCCAACGTAAAAGCCATTAGGAATATGCTAATAAAACCCGTTGTACTCTCAGCCTTCTGATCCACTGCGTTGCTCCACGATGCTGGCAAAGTAAGTTCGAATGCACCTAAAAACGACACACCAAACACTATGAGCATAGCTGTAAAGAAGAGGTTGAACCATGCATTGGTCGATAATGCATTCAACGCACTCGGACCAGCAATTGCCGTTATTGCCAACCCCAATATCAGATATATTATAACTATCGAAATACCATATATAATAGAATCTCGAATGCCCTTTGTTCTATCTTTGGTTCGCTTAATAAAAAACGACACTGTCATTGGGACGACAGGCCATACACATGGTGTAAGTAATGCCAACAACCCACCTACAAAACAGAGCAAAAATAATTGCCAATCTGATGTTGCAGCATCGGTGCCAATAACATTTTCGGGCATTACCACTGGTGCGTATATATCAACTTCCGACTGCATTTCATTATGCGAAACTATTTGTGTTGCTGTATCAACGGCATCAGTTACTGTAATAGACTTGGCTTCATTTTCCTGACCTTTTGCACATACACCATGATAAGTAAAATTAACAGCAGTTGGTGGCAAGCAACTCTCATCATTACAAGCTCCATACTCCAAATAGCCTTCGATAAGATATTCTCCTTTTAACAATAAGCGCTGACTGAATTTTACCTTATTCTCATAATAACGCAAATTGGCCATAAAAGCCTTGTCGTACGTTTCTGTAGGTTTTACATCAGAAAATAATGTTCCAACTAACTCTACACCTTGCTGTTTTTCAATATTGAGAGTTGTTGGTGTTGGTCCTTCTGTGACATCAGTGGCATAGATATGCCACCCCTTGTCTATTTTTGCAGAAAACGAAAGTGTAGCGGTGGTATCACTTGTCTTCACTAATTCAGACTTAAATGTAACTGGAGTCTGAAATTGTCCGTTTGCGCCAATTGCTACAACAAACGCAAATAATAATGAAAGTAGCTTCATACTATATTCCAAATATATTCTGTTGTGTCTTTTTGTTATTTATCTGTATAAAAGCGAATAAGCTTAATTAAAGCTTCGGTACATACTTTGCAAAACGATTTACACTCATTTGTCCGCATACGACAATCAGGAGCTGAACGATATACCTTTTTGCACGAATAACCAGCACCTTCAATAAGCGACACTCCATCATCATCAAGCATATTTTCCCATTTCTGTGCGAAATCAACCTTTGTTGTTATATTAGGTTCCCATGGTTCAATAGTCGATGGATATGTTAATGTATCAGTTTCTTCTGCATAGCAATACTCGTCGGCCAACCCACCAAAACTATGTCCGAACTCATGCACAAGGACTGGCTTAAAAGTGCTATGCCTACTCGATGTTAATGTATAGCTATTATATATGCCACCGCCACCATATTCTGGTGTATTGGCCAACACTATAATATGCTCATAATCGACTTGACTCAAAGCATCGTGAATAGCAAAAACATTCGGACTTGTCAGATACCTATCACTATAAAATGTTGAGTAATGTGAACCAAAAGCCGTTTGTCGCCAATCGTCATTGCGTGGTACACTAACACCTGACTCTATCGATGGCATAAATACCGCTACTATGTTAAATGAATTAGCATAAGTGCTGAATGGTACATGAGCCAACATAGCCTCAGTAGCTATTTGTGCATCATTATAAAATAACTCTCTCTCCTTATTGTCATATCCTTCCGATAGTATTGCCACATCAATACATTCATCATAGCTACCACTCTTATGCATGTAAGCAAAATCAGCTATTTGCTTTGTTTTATTCTTACGGATAAGCACATCTGTGGGGTCAACTTGATGAGTTATCGTAGTTACTGGTTTATGATACGCATCGAACAACGTAACTTCAACACTAACTTTATGTTGGGGCATAGGTATGAGAAAACTATTCTGAAAGCTACGAGGTACTAATGCTGCTTCTGGTGTATTTATCCACTCTTGAAACAACGATGAAAACGATGTTCGATAGATAATAGTATTATCATCGACATTACGCACCGTTACTTGTCCGTTACCATGCAATGGTAACTCTGCCATATGGCTGCGCCTACCAGCCCAATGTGGCTTAACCGACATACGTTCAAAATATATAGCCTGCGTCTTGTTAGTACCTGCGAATATGTAATCGAGGCGCAGCGTCTGATCTGTAAAGTTTGCATCAAAGTTTTGAGCCATCAATGGCATCTGAATCAATGCAAACAATGTGAAGTAAAAAAATTTGCGCAACATACCAATTTTTGCGTTTTCATAATCGAGCACAAAGATAGGAATAATTATTAGTTGCTGACTGCGAAATACTATTTCTCACACGTAGATTCGACCTCCGAACATTCCATCAAACAGAGTAAAAAAACGCCGTCACTCTGTTGGCTCAGAGCAACGGCGATGGCATTTTTTCTCTATTGCTTTTCTTACTTACCTACAATAATCAAATATTTTGAGGTCTTCCAGAATGCAACTTTATCTTTAATATTAAGGGTTATAAAACCTTCGCTATCTTCGTCGAGTGTGTACGAATCTTCAGGATGGGTAGAAACCACTTGTGCTTTTTTCACATTAAGTGGCAACGATGTGAGTTCGGTAACATTAACCTTTGTAAAGAGGCTCTCGTCAACATTGCCTGTGGCTTTTTTACCTTTGAACAAACCTGTTTCCAACAAGCCCTTTTCTTTCAAATCGCTCTTTGTACCAACTATATAATATCCTGTTTCAATATTATCGGTAGCTGTAGCCAATTTCTGATCTACATCTTCTTTAGCTGTTGCAAGTGAGTCAACTGATGTTGAAAGGCGGATAACAGCGTTGTTTAGGAATCCTATCTCTATATCCTTCTCTTCAAGCATGTTATTGAGTTTTGCAATTTCGGCGTTTTGCTGCTCAATTTGTGTATTGAGGGTACTTATGATAGCTTCAAGTTCTTTGTTATTCTTTGTTGCTTTAGAAAGTTGTGCACGTAGGCTAGCTACTTTCTTCTTGTTATTCTCAAGTGCTTGACGTATTGCTTCAAGGTCGTTCTGAATTTGGTCTTGACCGGCACCTTCAGCTAAACTTACACTTATTATTCCCTCTTTCTCTTTGATAGCGCTGATGTTATTTTGTATGTCGGCCATTGTTTCGGCAAGCATACCCATACTACTATCTTTCAAATCACTAACGGCTTGAAGTGAATCGAGTTTGGCGCTAAGGCTATCTATTTTAGCCTGCTGATTGTCGCACGATGCCAAAGTAAGGGCAACAGCGACTGCTGAATAAATTAGTTTTTTCATTGCTTTACGTTTTTATTTGGTTGTTTCATTCATCATCTTCTTCATCATCACTATCGGCACTTCGTTTAGATAACTTACGTGTCAATCCTTCAACCACCATAACTATCTCGCCTTTGGGCGGATATTGCTGAAAATGTTCGGCCAGTTCTGCAAGTGTACCACGCATTGTCTCCTCGTGCACTTTACTTATCTCTCGACTTACACTAGCTCTGCGGTCAGAGCCCATTACCTCAGCAAGTTGCTGCAATGTCTTTACAAGACGAAATGGCGATTCGTATATTATCATCGTACGAGGCTCGGTTGCAAGTTGCTGTATGGCTGTCTGACGTCCTTTTTTATGAGGTAAGAATCCTTCAAAACAGAACTTATCGTTGGGCAACCCACTATCAACAAGTGCAGGAACAAATGCCGTAGCTCCTGGCAAGCACTCCACATCAATACCTTCGTCGATACAATGACGCACAAGTAAATAACCTGGGTCGCTAATGGCTGGCGTACCAGCATCGCTTACCAATGCCACCGATTCACCAGCTGCTATGCGTTGTACCATACTATCAACAACTTGATGCTCATTGAACTTATGATAGCTCACCAAACGTGTTTCGATACCAAAATGACGAAACAAGTTGCCCGTGGTGCGAGTATCTTCAGCCATAACAAACGACGCTTCACGCAACACACGCAAGGCTCGCGCTGTTATATCTTCTAAATTACCAACTGGTGTTGGCACTACGTATAGTTTAGCCACTATTACCTTTTTTTAAATAAAACGACGATGAACAGCTTTGAGGAACGACACTACAACAGCATCGTCGATGTCCCAACCATATGTTGCAACAAGATAACGCTCAGCCTCGTCATACGATTCCATGCTATTTGCTATCTCTACTGCAGCATTAAAATCGTTAGCATTACCACCAAATAGTTCTTTCTGATAAAGGAATCTATCGGCTATTGCTATGGCTTTCTTTATATCGCTCACTGGCGTACCATAAGCTGTAACATCACTAGCTTTAGGGGCTGGTTTCTTAGCTCGAACTTCAGTGGGTTGTGCAGCTACTTCGGGGGCTACATTAACTTCTGTTTTTGCTTCAACCTTAGGCTGTATTGGCTCTGAGACCACTCTCACCGGCTCAGGTTCAACCACTGGCTTTTCTGCAACTATAGTTGGTTTCACCTCCTCCACTACTAGCTCTGGACGTGCAGCAGTTTTAACTTCAGAAGATTTTTCTGGTTTTACATCGCCCGACCAAAACGAGAGTAAATCTATCTCTTTCCCTATATTATTATGCTTTGTTTTGAGTAATTCCACAAAAGCAACAGGAATGAGTTCTTCGCCACGAAAATTATCGAGTAGCAACTGCATCTCTTTCAAGTCGTTACTAACAATATCGATAATTGCATCTTTATTCATACGGATAATGTGGTTATTTTTTTGTTTTAAATATTCGTACCTTTGCAAAGGTATCGTAAAATACGATTGATTATTCTTTTTTCGAACACTAATTAGCAAAAAATACAAACCTCATTATAGGCGAAAGATACAAATATGAGATATGAACAAATCAGAGATGATTGGAAAAACAGCTCTGAAGTAGATGGAAATACGATGAAACAAGGATCAATAGAAATTATAACAGGCTCGATGTTTTCGGGCAAAACAGAAGAGTTACTACGTCGCTTACGTAGAGCTCGATTTGCAAAACTCAACATCCGACTTTTCAAGCCCAATATCGACACTCGCTATAGCGAAACACGCGTCGTTTCACACGATTCTAACTCAATTGAGGCTACACCAGTTAGCAATGCTAACGAAATAGAAGTAAATGCTGTTGGAGCTGATGTTGTGGGCATTGATGAAGCTCAGTTCTTCAGCGCCGACATTATCAACGTATGCCGTTCATTAGCTAAAAATGGATGCCGAGTCATTGTAGCAGGACTTGATATGGATTTCACAGGGAAGCCCTTCGGACCAATGCCACAACTTATGGCTGTAGCCGATGATGTACTAAAAGTGCACGCTATATGCGTCAGATGTGGTGCTTTGGCACAATTTAGTCATCGAACTTCGGGCGGAAAAGGACTCGTTGTAATTGGCGAAACTGACCACTACGAACCTTTGTGCCGAACATGTTACGACGCACAGAAAAAATAGACAAATACTATAACAAAGTATCATACGGTTGCAAAAGTAGCACCAACAAAACATTGTTGATATGCTGCAATTGCACCGTTTTTTTATATTATTATTACTACTATTCGACAACAACTATAACTATAATTGTTACTCACCCAAATTTACACTTTCACATCACTGATTTCACAAGGAAAATATTAACTTTAGCATAGGTTATTCGTAGAAATATACGTCTTGCCCCGTACTAATGAAATACTTTCTTATAAAGAATTGCAAGATTATTGAACGGCAGGAGCAACTCCTCGACATTCTGATAGCTAACAATAAGATTATTGCTATCGGACGGCTTATTGCACGTCCATCCGTCGACACACCAATATTCGATGCGAAGGGCAAACTTGCCGTGCCTGGTTTTGTCAACATCTGTAGTCCATTTCTCTCACTTAACAACACCGAAGATATACGCAGACTGATACACGAAGATGTGGCTGGCGGCTTTACTACATGGGTAGGGTTTGAAAGTGCCTCACAAATGAACACAACACTTCAGCGACTCAATAAACAAGAGTTGCGCACCCTCAACTATAGTCTTCATTTCGATGCCGATCAATTCAAACATGGCGATATAAACAAAATGAAGACACTCTCATCACTACAAGGTCTGCCATCGATGCGCTACACACTCTCAAGCCTCACAGCCGCACATAACGACAGATTAGACATTTATCTCACCATAGCTGCACAAAACAATATGCTCATAATGTTTGCACTAACCGACTTTGATGTAGCTGCAGAGAAAATTGAGGCTATAGAGACAATATGCAACAAAATTAACAAGATAAAGTGCCGAACCCTATTCACTAATGTCAAATACAACGAAGAGATTGACATCATAAGCAAACTTAGATGCGACAACGACACCTACGCACAAATATGCTACACCATACCCACCGACACACAAAATAATAACGGATTGACCCCCATAGCAGAAACACAATTAATAACTTTGCTAAGAAAAAACGAATGGATTTGTGCCGACATTATAATGCCCAACACACCAACTAACGAACGCATCATACACAGCTACGAAATATGTAGCCGCAACAATATCAATGAAGACGAACTGATACAATTCATGACAACCCGAAAATGCAAAATAATTGGTCTTACGCCCGAAAAAGGACAGATAAAAGTAGGCTCCGATGCTGACATTTGCATAATAAGTAAGGGACAAATTGCCGCTGTTGTGCAAAACGGACGTATTACATACGACAACGGCATACAGCATGAAAATATAAGTGGGCGACAAGTATTCCGACGCCTAATAAACTAACCAACTCAACCCAAAAAGACGGAAACCACATGGCAGTCAAACGAATAGAGAAAAAAGAGAGTAGCAACGAAATAAACCGATTTGAAAATATGGACTATGCACGCATTCTGAATAATGCGCTTAAACATTGGTACATATTTGCAATATGCTTTAGCATAGCCATGGGTGTTGCTTGGTTTGTTAATAAAACAACCATACCTATCTATTGTGCTGGCACTACTGTACTGCTAAAAGACGAAGGCAATGGAGGACAACTCTACGACCTTACTCAAGGATTCAAGTTGGCTAGTGAACAACGTAACTTAGAAAATTTACGATACATATACACATCGTCAAAGATGGTATCAAGAGCTATCACTGGTAATGGATTCGAGGTTAGCTACTACCATATCGGACATTTTATCGATACAGAAATATACGGACATGAAGTATCGTATCGCGTAAACTTCGACACACTACACACACAACCCATTGGCGCAATATTCGAAGTAAACTTCATCTCACAAAATAAAGTAAAAATGCACGTTGTTGGCGAAAATGTATCGGGATATAGCTACATAGCCCAAAGCAACACATCGTTCTACGCTCAACACATCGACACAACATTTATATTCAACATAAATGAAAAGATAACAACACCAATATTCTCACTCAGTATCGACCCTATACGCGATTGGGTCGACACGAATAACCACACAAAATTTCACTTCAATACCATACAAAGCATATCTGCACAATGGTCTAACGTTGTAAATTTCAATATCATAAGTGGCACCGTCGCTTCAATAACAGCTACAGGTACCAACCTTTATAAAATACAAGCATTCTTGAAAGGCTTGAACTATGCAGCTGTGAGTCATAACCTTGACAAGAAAAATGAAACAGCAACACGCACACTCGACTTCATCAAACGGCAACTCGGACAAACAGCCGACTCACTCAACGCAGCCACCGAGCGACTTAAATATTTCAAACAACAACATGGTGTTGCTGCTCGCAAAGATTACGCTTCGGAACTCAATATGCGCTATCTAACCTACGACAATGCTGCACATGAGCTATACATTAAACGACAAAACCTACAAAATCTCAACAACCGACTAAACGATGGCGGGAAATTGGAAGATTACTTCTCTGCTGCAATGTTCGATGATCATCCACTCATACAAAAATATGTGCTACAGATGATTGAAATACAACAAGAACTCTATAAAATGAAAGATGAAAACGATAACAATCCATACAAAAAAGAAGTTATCGACAACGAGTTGTTATTAGCATCGAACATGCGTATCATAATACAACAAACCATCGAAACATACAACCAAAAAATAGATGAACTAAACAAACAAATGAGTTTGCTATCGACTGAAAGTGATTTGATACCCGACATTGAAACAGAAGCTTTCAACCTCGAACGCGACTATAAAATACAAGATGCCGTATACACATTCTTACTTCAAAAAGAGTCGGAAACACTCATAGCAAAAGCCTCAAACACAGCCGATAACGAAGTACTACAAGAGCCATTTGGTATGGGACAGCTAACACCAAACAGTAGTAAAAACTATAGCACTGCTGCTGCTATCGGACTTATGTTGCCTGCCGCATTTTTCGTTCTTATAGAATTTATGAATAACAAAATAAGAACACTAAAAGAGCTAAAAAAGACCGTCCCACAATTATCTGTAATTGGACTTATTCCAGAAGATAACGAAGCTGGCGATTTGCCGACAATTACAATGCCACAATCGCCAATTAGCGAGAGTTTTCGTACCTTACGTACAAAACTCAAATACATTTCTGCCGATAAAAACATACAAATTATTGCCGTATCAAGTTGTAATCCTGGCGAAGGAAAAACATTCTGTGCAATAAACATGGCTATCAGTTTTGCCAAAGCTGGGCATAAATGCATCTTAATAAACTACGATTTACGTCGTCCACGTGCCGAAAAAGCTATTGGCATAACACAAAAAATTGGTATTACTGACTATTTGGTTGGTAATGAAAAATTGGATGATATAATAGTACATAGTGACATTGAAAACCTCGATGTTTTACCATCTGGTACCATTCCACCTAATCCATCTGAACTTATTACGAGTGACAAGAATCGTGAATTAATTGAGTATTTGCGCACACAATACAAAACCATAATCATCGACACTGCTCCTATTGGA
>JBGUYH010000028.1:0-4748 GCA_045118595.1 Bacteroidales bacterium
ACAATTCGCTAAACGACGCTTTCTTGCCATACATCAAAATACCCACACGATAAATACGTGCAGCAACCCATGTTGACAAAATAAACGAACCTATCAATATAACAAGTGATAACGCTATTTGCCACATCGGCACACCAAATGGTATGCGTGCCATCATCACGATTGGCGATGTGAATGGTACAATAGAACCGAGAATTGAAATTATCCCGTTGGGATCACGAGCTGCATATATTGCTATGTAGAGTGCTACGACGATGAGAATTGTAAGTGGCATCATTAATTGCTGACCATCGTTATGATTCTCCACCGCTGCACCAATACATGCAAAGAAACTTGCATAGAGCAAATAGCCACCTATAAAGTATAGCACAAAGAGTATCAGAATTTCAGCAAAGTTAATACCCGAGAGTATACTAATCGCTTGCTGCACCATATTACTATTCACTTCAGGCATATCCCCCGCAGGCATAGTTGTAAAACCTAATACAGGCACCGCAACCGATGCTATCATCATTATTCCGCTAGCCACAACAAACCAAATAAAAAATTGAGTCAGAGTGGTCAATGCAATGCCTATTATCTTGCCCAACATCAAGTCAAACGGACGTACAGAAGACACCAACACCTCAATGATGCGACTATTCTTCTCTTCAACAACACTTGCCATAACCATCGAGCCACTTATCAATACAAACATATAGATAAGAAACATTACAACAAACGACACCAAAAAACCAACTATTGCCGAACTCTCACTATCAGCACCATCTTGAGTTATGTTTATTGTTGTCACATCAGCATGCAAATCGTTGATTGTGCGAAATAATGAATCAACCTTTTCTGAATGTTCACTAAAATTGGCTATGCACTGCTCTCTCAGTCCATCACGAAAATCGCGCTTTATCTTGCTTACCACATCAATAGTGAGCGTTGTGTTCGAATATATTTTTACGCTATCCTTCGATGCTGGACTTCCATTGATAACCATATAGGCATCAAATCCGTCGGCTTCAAACGATTGACGAGTAAGTTCTTCATCAGTATCGGCAGGCAACATAGTAAAATTTGCACTCTGATCGTTTTCAAGATATTTGCCATAACAATCGGTATGATCAATTACAGCTATTGAACAATCGGTTTGCCCACCAAAAATTTCAATAAGTGTAGGCAAAGCCAATAACAATATCATTCCGAATGGTGCGAGTAACGAAATTATAATGAAACTCTTCTTTTTAACGCGTGTCAGATATTCACGCTTTATGATAAGACCAAGTTTGTTCATCGGGGTATCTACTGTTTAGTGACGGTTTTTATAAATATTTCGTTCATCGATGGCAATTTCTCTTCAAAACCTATAAGTGTAACTTTGGTAAGTATGTGCTTAATTAACTCATTAGCATTCATATCGATTAACGAACGTATTTGCGCAGTACAGAAACCATACGTCTTTTTTATGTCGCTAACTTCGAGTAGTTCGTCATTTGTCAATTCTGTGCCATCGCCCTGAAACTTAATGTTGAATACATTCTCTTTGTACTGCTGCTTTATATCCCACACTGAACCACAAAGCACAGCCTTCGATTTGTTTATTAGGGTTATTTTGTCGCATATTTCTTCAACCGATGACATATTATGTGTCGAGAATATCACGGTTGCGCCCTTTTCTTTCAACTCAAGTATTTCATTTTTGAGCAGATTTGCATTCACAGGATCGAACCCACTAAATGGTTCATCAAATATAAGCAAACGTGGTTCATGAAGCACCGTTGTGATAAACTGAACCTTCTGTTGCATACCTTTTGACAACTCTTCAACCTTCTTATTCCACCAGTCGGAGATGCCAAATTTCTCAAACCACATTTTCAATTTTGCAGTAGCATCGTTTTTGCTCATACCTTTGAGTTGGGCCAGAAATAGTGCTTGTTCGCCTACTTCCATCTTCTTGTACAACCCTCTCTCTTCTGGTAAATATCCTATGTGTTCTATATCTTGAGCACATAGTTTATGTCCACCGAACATAACTTCGCCACTATCAGGCTTTGTTATTTGATTCAATATTCTTATAAATGTAGTTTTGCCCGCTCCATTCGGACCTAGCAGACCGTAAACAGTACCTTCGTCGACACTAACACTCAAATTATCAAGTGCACGATGACCAGAGTAATCTTTTACGATGTTGGTTGCCTCTATTAATGTCATTCTGATTTATATTTGTCCTATTTAAGTTTATATCTTTATTCCCATTATTATCACATCATCAATTTGTTCCCAATCACCTTTCCAACGTAAGAATTCACTTGTCAACTTCTTTTTCTGAACATCCATTGGTTCATTTACTATGCTCTCAAGGAAACGCTTTAAGGCACCTGCGGTATATGGTTCTTTACATGGTGGATTACCATCAAATTGACTTGCAAAACCATCTGACGACAAGTAGATTGTATCACCCTTGCGCAATTGAGTCACTGTCTCTGTAAATTCGTTGCTATTTCGGTGTTCACCAACACCCCTACGCGTACCCTTTATTTCTGTCAATCGGCCACGACTAAAGATATAAATTGGTCGGCGAGCCGCTGCCGAATGCATTTCGAGTGTATCGATATCAATCTCAATAATTGCACAATCCATTCCATCTTGAGCCTCAATGTTCTGATTCTTATTCAGCGTCGATTTGATACCCTTATCAAGTTTATCCAATAAACGTGATGGATGACGATCTTCAGGCACATGTGTTGCATCATTAAGTAGTGCGGCACCTATCATCGTCATGAAAGCACCTGGTACACCATGACCGGTACAATCACTACAACATATCAGTATCTTATTATCGTATTGGTTGAACCAATAGAAATCGCCACTTACTATATCACGTGGCATAAAGAAGATGAACGAATCGTCAAATGGGAAATCTTGCAAACTATCCATTGGTGGAAGTATGGCAGTTTGTATGCGTTTGGCATAGTTGATACTATCCATTACGTCTTTATTCTTGCGTTCTATTTCACCTTTCTGTTCACGAAGTGTAATTGTTTGCCTATCTACTTCATCTTCCAACTCTTTCTGTCGCTGACGCAATTTAGCTTCTCGCCATTTTGTAATTACTCGTACAATGACGAATATTATCAGCAACATAAATATTGGGAAGAGCACCGATTTCCAAAAAGGTGCGTCGATATGTATATTGATAGCTAATGGCTTATCACATACTACTCCATCGCTATTGAATGCTCTAACATAAAGTGTATAATCGCCATCGGGAAGGAAATCGAACTCTTTATGATTTTGTGTTCCAAGTGGCATCCAACGTTCATTGTCGCTACTATTCATCTGCAGCCAATATTCGTAGCGAACTTTGTGTGGATCTTTCATACAAATACCAACAAAGTCGAACTCAAATTTTGCCACATTCCCATCGTAAGGATAGCCAAGGTCTATCTCTTCATCAATATTGTGTTTGCGACCTGATATTGTTACTTTAGTTAGGTTTATTGTTGGAGCTATACTACTGCGTTTGTCGTAACGTGTAATGTAATGTACTACTCCCGACGATGACGAGAACCACAAATCGCCACTCTGATCAGTCGATACGCCATTAAACTCCAAGCCGAGTCCGTTAGTAAGGTTAAATGCGCGTATATTACCTGTATTAAGATCAATACAGCTCAGACCTGGTTGATGACATACCCAAATTCGTTTATTACTATCCATCGATATGCCATAACAGTAGTTTTTCTCCAAACCATCAGCTGTACTTATCGAAACAATTGAATCGTTGCTAGTACAGAGTACGCCATTGTTAACCGTAGCGAGCCACATTCGTTCGCGATCATCAATGACCATGCCTGCAACGTTAACTGGCACATCTGATAAACGATGTGTTTCAAATGTTCCATCTTCTGTAAACACCGTTATTCCGCTATCTTTAGGACCAAACCATATCTGACCTTCAGAATCGGCATAAACAAAATTGATATTATTGTGTGGCAAGCCATCGATGGTAGTGTAACAATAGCTTGTCTCTTGTTCAATGTTGTATACTATAAATCCGCCTTGACTTGCTATGTAAAGATTATCGTTGACGATAACCATTCCATTTATCATTTCACTTGTACGTGACTCCTCAACATATTGCAATCGGCGGAAACGCATATCTTGTCCCCTCCTGTAATATATGCCAGCCATATCGGTGCCTATGTATTGCACATCACGTTTTGTATCGAAACATATTGTGGTTATCGCCGCATTTGATGGCAATCCCATTGCAGAATCGAAATATTCAAAGTTTTCAACACATTGCTTGTCCATTCTGACAAGTCCCATGTTCATACCTATCCACAAATTCTTATCATCAACAGCTGCCGATGTTATTTTGTTGCGATGAAAGCCTATTTCCGACAATTCATATTGTGCGAAATAGTTGTTAATCCAAGCTACTACGCCACCACCATATGTGCCAAACCAGAAAATACCTTCTCTATCGACCATTATGCTTGATACATAATTGTTATCAAGACCGTTATGCTCATTAAGTGATAGTATTTCGGTATATTGCTTTGTTTCATGATTAAACTTCCACTCTTTCAGACCTTGTCCCCATGTACCTATGTAAATATCGCCATTACCAGCCTCATAGATATTTCGAATGTCGTATGTTTCTTCGCCCGACGAACAATTTTCGAGATTTCTGTCGAGTTTTTGAGCGCCATTCTCTATTGAATATCGATATATCTCGACCTCGTCAGTACCTA
>JBGUYH010000029.1:0-5622 GCA_045118595.1 Bacteroidales bacterium
ATAATCCAATGCAGTGGAATGCACTCAAACTTCTTAATGCTTCGGGCGAATTTCTATCGGCTACCGATGGCAATGAAGTTCTTGCTATGGCTTCTGCTGAGTCGTTTGACTATGCCGAAGTTGATGCCTTGGGTAGTGTTGAAGAAAAAGACTATACACAGTATCACATCAACCAAGTATTATCGCTTAAACTTGTCGATGTGGAGGCAATTCGAAAAGCTAATTTTAGTGTTGCAATAGATACGGTTAATTCTGTTGGTGGTATTGTATTGCCACGTTTGCTCGATGCTCTTGGAGTGAAAAAAACAGTAGGACTTAACTTAGAACCAACAGGACGTTTTGCACACAATCCAGAGCCACTGCCACAAAACCTAACCGATATTTCAGCACTAATGGCAAAAGGTGGTCTGGATGTCGGTTTTGTTGTAGACCCAGATGTCGATCGTTTAGCTCTCGTGTGCGAAGATGGTACAATGTTTAACGAGGAATATACAATAGTTGCAGTTGCCGACTATGTTTTGAGTCATACTGTAGGCAACACTGTTACCAATCTTTCCTCATCGCGTGCTTTGCGCGATATTACCGAACAACATGGAGGAACATATAGTGCAGCTGCCGTGGGTGAGGTAAATGTGGTTACTGAAATGAAACGTGTCAATGCAGTTATTGGTGGCGAAGGTAATGGTGGCGTTATCTATCCTGAAAGTCACTATGGTCGTGATGCTTTGGTTGGCATAGCCCTATTCCTTAGTCATTTGGCACATAAGAAAATGAAAGTTAGTGAGCTTAAACGCACTTACCCCGAATATTTTATATCGAAAAATCGTATCGACCTATCACCGAAAGTTAATGTTGATGCGATATTGGCCGATGTAAAGATTAAATATGCCAATGAACGAGTAACTGACATTGATGGCGTAAAAATAGATTTTGCCGATTCATGGGTTCATTTGCGTAAGTCGAATACAGAACCTATCATACGAGTCTATTCTGAAGCACATAGTATGGAGCAGGCCGATAAATTGGCACAAGATATAATGGCAGTAGTTAGAGAACTTAGCAAGTAATGTACCGACTTATTTGCCTCATAATAGCATTATTCACCACACCTCTGTTGGCAACATCACAAAGTGTTAGCGGAGGTGTGTTGTGTAAATATGTGGGCAATATAAGCACGCGTTGGTCGTATGGTGTAGGGGCGCATTTACACTATGCCAAAATGACCAATAATATAGTGTGGGGCGGTTCGTTACTTGAAGGTCGATTTGTTGTAACTGATTCTGTTGCACTCTATGTAAAAGCCAATCATCTGTGTGGTTTGTTCTACGATACTGATAATCGTGATATTGCTCTGACGCTAACTGAAGGTATCAATTTTAGTGCTAAACATGGTATGTCGCACGATGTGATATGCGAGCAAATGCGCCTCTATTACAAGCCATCGGGCTACGAGAATACATGCACACGATTAACTTATATTTTCGGTAAACATTTTCAACCATGGAAGAAAGATGTCAATGGTAATTATTGGCAGTTGAGGTGTAAAGCTCATTTGGTTGCTAATTTGCGCAGCGATATATCTGGTACAGGCATCTTTCAACGATTCAAAACCGATATAAGTATAGTACGCAGATTGTATAATGGAAAAGAAATAGGACTGAATTACATCTATATGTTGGGCGGAAAACGACAGTCGTATGTTGGTGAAGGACATAACTTACATAGAATAGTTCTATTTTTTGAGTTTTGAAAGTGGATGAATAGTTATGGTGATGTCTGTAATTTTTTAATTTACAAATAGTTGCTATTAACTCTTATTTGGAAAGGCTTCAAATTGAGAACGTGATATTATAATGTGTTTTCAGTTTTTAAAAAAGGTGTACATTTGCATCAACAAAAGAAACCAATAAAAAAACGACACATTATGGCTTACAAAATTACTGATGACTGCGTATCGTGTGGTACATGCGCAGGCGAGTGCCCAGTAGAGGCAATTTCAGAAGGCGAAGGCAAGTACGTTATCGACCAAGAGGCTTGCATGGAGTGTGGAACATGTGCAGGCGTTTGCCCAACTGGTGCAATTGTAGTTGAATAATTAGCATCTGAACACTTAAAGATAAAAAGGCTTCTCAATTTAGTTGAGAAGCCTTTTTTGTTTTATTAAGATTGTTGGTTGATAAAAAAAATAATTAATTTCGTGTAGCAAAAACAATCCCTAAATGAAACAACAAATAGCAAGTTTGGCGGTCTGCGGTCTGTGTATGGTCAGCAGTGCCGTTGCTGAAATTAGTGAGCAACTTGAACAAATTGGTCCATGGCAAAATGTAATCAGCTTCCATATCAACCGAACCGAAACACATGCTGTGCTGACAATGGCTGATGCTCAAGGGCAAGAGTTAGCTTACGAAGCATTTAAGACTAATGGTGTATGGGGCAATGCTCGTCCCATTGATGAAATTAATAGTCAGTTAGCCGATGGCGTAACAATAGGCGGACTATTTATGACAGATAATGAAAATCAGCTCTATTTTCATGCCAATTTTCCTAATGGTGTAGGTGGTTTCGACATCTATTATTGCAATCGAACTCAAGATGGTTGGAGTACCCCACAACTCGACGCTGACTTATCGACGCCAGAAGATGATACTTATCCTACAATAACCAATGGCGGTAGCACTATATATTTGTTGCGTCATAGGGTAGTGAGCAATCAGCGACAAGAAAAAAGAGAGGCCGACCGACAGAGCATCTATTTCGCCGATAAGAATGCACAAAATAAATGGACACGTGTGCTTCCTGCTAATAACGCTCTCAATATAGGCTATGTTCAAGATGTTTGCATACTGAGCGATGCCAAGACACTCTTTTATTCATTGCGCGAAGACCGAAAAGCATCATCGGTACTTATGTACACCAGAACAACCATTACAGGTGAATGGATATTGCCAAAGCCTATATTTGTTGACGATTCAGGCTACGACTATTTCTCGCCAAGCTATGCAGGAGGTAAGATATATGCCATACGTAGCAATACTAAGAAACGCATCAGAAGTGGCCACGTAGTAGCAATGAAATGTCCCGATAGCTATAGACCACTTGATGTGATAGATGAAATTGGAGCGGTACTAACTAAAGGCTCACATAAGCCAATTGAAGCCGATATTTGCATCTACAATCCAACAACAAATGATATACTCGGGCGATACAAAAGTACCTCGTTCGATGGTTCGTTTGATATTTCAAATTTAGCCTCGCGAGATTATATTGCCGATGTACGAAGCAATGGCTACTCTTATGCTTCGTATCAACTCAATTATCAGAAAAACAAAAAAGCACAAATGCCTGAGTCGATTGAACTTTTTGACACTATACAACTCGATATTAGTATTTATGATGCCGAAATATTCCGTCCACTTAGTAGTAAAGTAATAGCTGTACGACAAACCGATCGAGCAATATTCCGCTCAGTATTATCTAACGACGGACATTATTCGCTCCGTTTGCCTTTGGGAAGCGATTATAATATAATAGCTAATAGTACTGGTTTTGACGAAAATAAATTCCTATTCAAGTTAGCTGGCGATATAGTTTATTCTCATTTCGAACGCAATTTGCCACTCAGTCCTAAGAAGAAAAATGTAAAGGTTAGCATTTTCGATGCAGAGACTAAAGCGCCCCTCAATGCCAATATAACATTTGAAAATAGAAAGCGAGAGGAACGTTTTAATGTTGTAGCAAAAAGCATGATAAACGGCAAAGTCGATGTCGGATTGCGTTACACCGACGAGTATGAAATGACAGTTAGTGGAGTACAAAACTATTCGTTTCATAACCGAACAATTGATGTAGCTAAATTGGACGATGATATTGAAGTCTACCTTATTCCACTTCGTGCCAATACAGCTGTAATGCTCAATAATATCAATTTTGCAACGGCATCAGCTGAAATAATGCCCGACTCGTATCCTGAGCTCGATCGTGTAGTGAAGTTGTTGAAGGAAAATAGAGGTCTGAGATTTGAAATAGCAGCTCATACCGATAATGTTGGTGCAGCCGCATATAACATGCTATTATCTGAACGCAGAGCACAGTCGGTTACCGATTATTTAATTGAAAACGGCGTTGACGCGAGCTCCATTGTAGCCAAAGGTTATGGTATGTCACAACCACTCGTGCCCAATAACTCGGAAGAAAATAGATTGAAAAACCGAAGAGTTGAGTTTAAGATTTTGGCAACTGAATAACTAAAAAAATAGAACTCTATTATGAAAAAAATATATACCCATATTCTATTTCTAATCACATGTTTGCTAACTTATTCGGTTGTTAGTGCCCAACGAAAATATGCCGATATTTACGCAGATATGCCTAATATGAGTTTAGATCAGATATATTCTGAACTCATGAATTTCCAAAAACAAAATCCACATTTTGCAAACACATACATACAACTAGGTATAGTGTGCGAACATAAAATGGCTCATACCGACCCATTACGCGACATAGAGAGTGCTGTGTTTTGGGCCGAAAATGCACACTTATTTTTTGGCAATTTTCTCGTCTTTTATCAAAGTGGTGATTATCGGTCGAATAGCGAATACTATGAAAATCTTAATATCCCACATTCTGGCAATAAGATAACCGAAGATGATATTAAAGCGTTTGTTAGTTCCCACGAAAAGAAATGTAAAAATTTTCGCGATTCAACGCTTATGATTTACACCGCTATTGAAAAATCGAAAAGTGGTTATAACAAGTGCATACAAGCATATATGAAGTTATGTGAGCAATTTGTTAATTATAACGAAATGCTACTCGCATATGGTCCAGATGTAGAGGCTAAACTCAAAGAAATTGAGGATGGTATAAGTGTTTGTGAAAATGAATTTAAAGAGTATAAGCGATTGATAAAAGCATATCCTATACTCAATTATAGGCAAATTTATGACACAAAAAATATTGAAACATATCGTCTTGATGGACTTACATACTCTGATTTCTATGAAAACCGTTTTCTTATTTGGAATTTTAAAAAATGGACCGATGATTACAGAGCAGAATTGAATAAAGATATTTTGCCATTGCGTCGCGAAATTGAAAAAATTGATGATGCTTATCGTCAAGGAAAACTGGAGTACGAAAAAAATGCAAAATTGTCGGCAGCATTAATCTCACCATACGATGAGCTGTTTTTATTCCGTCTTGGCAAATATGATAACAATTCACTTATCAGAGAGTTATTCGCTTATCTTGAATTGCGTCGCAATATGATAGCAATGGCAGGCGATAGTTTGGCTATTGAAGGCAACAATGTAGCATCGTTGATGAATCGTAAGATGAGGCATATCTACAAACTATACGCCCTGAAAAATCAAGCATTGCAACAACTGAAAAAAGTCGATGCTTGTATAACTCCAGAGCGTATAGCCCGATTTTCTGATTTCTTCAATAAGAAATATGGAGGTGAAAGCGGATTGAAGAAATATTCTGCTGCCGAAACATTATTTATGACCGATTTGGAAAATAGTGTACTACACAATTTTGTGAATTATTGTGATGCCATAGCTGAATTGCAACGTAAAGCATCGTTTAGTACCAAAGGGAAGGCTGTTGCTGTGCCTA
>JBGUYH010000030.1:0-11840 GCA_045118595.1 Bacteroidales bacterium
CGACTTAAAGTCGTTTTCGGTAGCAGGTGCAATAGTTTTGTTTATTATTGGTTTGGAAATGGTGTGTGGTCTTGAAATCTTTAAGCAAGATTCGCCAGCTGGTGTATCATCGTTAGTGCCATTGGCATTTCCATTGTTGGCTGGTCCAGGAACCTTTACAGCCCTATTGTCGATGCGGGCTGAATATGCAACAATAAATATTACAATAGGGCTTATTCTTAATATGTTATGGGTTTTTATATTGCTTAGCTCAACAAAATTGATGGTGCGTTTAATGGGTGCTGGTGGTTTATATGTGCTGAAAAAATTTTTTGGTATAATAGTGTTGGCTATGGCTATTAAACTTTTTACAAGTAATTTAGCCATCCTTATTGAGCAAGTAGGACACTAATAATGGCAAAAAAGATAAAATACTACGTAGTTTGGCAAGGTTGGGAACCTGGTGTATATTCTACGTGGAAAGAAGCAGAAGCACAAATACACGAATTTTCTGGAGCTCGTTATAAGAGTTTTCTTACAAAAGAAGAGGCAGATGCAGCTTATGTAGCAGGTGCACCTGCCATATCTTATGCACGTAGCGCAGCAAAAAAAGAGTCGGTAGTGCCACCAACAGAACATCCGCTTACACGTAGCATTGCTGTTGATGCAGCATGTGCAGGTAATCCAGGTAAAATGGAATATAGGGGCATATCGTTGTGGGATAATAAAGAGATATTTCACATGCAATTTGCGCTCGGTACAAACAATATAGGTGAATTCTTAGCCATTGTTCACGGACTTGCTATGCTCAAGCAGCATAACTCTGAAGATATTACCATATATAGCGATTCGCAGACGGCTATTGGCTGGGTTAAGCGAAAACACTGCAATACCAAATTAGAACAAACACCGCGCACTGCCGAACTATTAAGTTTGGTGCGACGTGCCGAAAAATGGCTATCAGAAAATGTTGTTAAAAATCCGATAGTAAAGTGGCCTACCGAAGTATGGGGAGAAATACCTGCCGATTTTGGTCGGAAGTGATATTTATCTGGTTGGGAAGATAAGAAAAAAAAGCTAACTTTGCCCAATATGTGCACATAGCGCTACAATGCAGTTTAAAGATATAATAGGGCAAGATAAAGTAAAGCGGCACATGCTTGATATGTTTGCAAATCAGCGTGTGCCGCACGCCATGTTGCTATTAGGACCTGATGGGGCTGGAGCATTGGCGTTGGCTGTGGCTTATGCACAATATATCAATTGCACAGGGAATAAATCGAGTGACGATTCGTGTGGACAATGTCCATCGTGTCAGAAATATGCAAAGGCTGTTCATCCCGATTTACATTTTATCTATCCAGTAGTAAAAAGAGACGAAAGTACTTCGAGTGCCTCATATATAGACGAGTGGCGCAGCATGTTTTGTCGTTCGCACTATTTCGACCTTGCTCAATGGACCGACGAAATGGGTGGTAACAAGCAAGCATTGATAAGCAAAAACGACGCATTGGCCATACATCACGATTTGTCGATGCAACCTCTCGAAGCTCAGTATCAAGTACTTGTAATGTGGAAACCAGAGCTGATGAATGAGGCCGCTTCAAATAAAATTTTAAAAATACTCGAAGAACCACCTGCTAATACAATCTTTATTTTAGTGAGCAATAGTGCTTCTGATATATTGCCTACTATATTAAGTCGCGTGCAGACTATAAAAGTACCACCTATAAGTGAAGATGCCATAGCTGCACAAATAGAGTCGCAATACCAAATGTCGCAATCTGATGCTAAGCGTGTGGCACACATGGCAGCTGGTAGTTATCTAAGTGCATTGCGCATTATTGATGCCACTCAAGAGACTAATGATAATCTCGAATTCTTTAAGCAATTGATGCGTAGCAGCTATGTTAAAGATTTTATTGTAAAGATGAAGTTGAGCGAGTCGGTGGCAAAGACATTATCACGTGAGCAACTTAAAGACAAGCTAAACTATTCGCAGCGGATGCTCAGAGAAGGCTTTGTGATGAATTTAAATTCGCCAGAACTCAATTACATAACACCTCAAGAGGAAGTGTTTTTGCAAAAATTCTCAGAGTTCATCCACATAGATAATGTTTTTGAACTATCTGATACAATCAATGAAGCTATTGCACAGATAGAACAAAATGGTAACGTTAATATAATCATGATGGACATGATACTAAAAATATCAATACTTCTGACCAAACCACGTCAGAAATAATAATTCAGAAATGGAATACTATGGATGAAATATTAAACAATAATACAGAAGAACTGACCGATCATGTAGCTGAAGAAAAGACTGAAGGCGAATGCAAAGCGGTTAGTGGCAAGAGTTGTTGCGGTACATGTGCCGTCAGAGGAGGTAAGCTTCACGTGTACGATTGGCTTGAAGATTTGCCCGAACCACCAAGTGCAAGCGACCTTGTCGAAGTGCAATTCAAAAATACTCGCAAAGGATATTATCGCAATAGTAATGGTCTGTGCCTAAAAAAAGGTGATATTGTTGCTGTTGAATCATCGCCCGGACATGACATTGGCGAAGTGACGCTCATGGGTCGACTTGTCTATCTGCAGATGTACAAGAATCGCATTAACCCTGAGAGTTATGAATTTAAACGCGTCTATCGTGTCGCACGTCCTACCGATATAGAAAAGTGGCATGAAGCTCGAGCCCTCGAACATTCTACTATGCTCGAAAGTAGACAGATTGCTGAGCAACTCAATTTGAACATGAAAATTGGTGATGTTGAGTATCAGGGCGATAAGACCAAAGCTATATTTTATTACATAGCCGATGAGCGTGTCGATTTTCGTGAACTCATAAAGGTTTTAGCTGACCGATTCCGTGTGCGCATCGAGATGAAGCAGATTGGTGCGCGTCAAGAGGCAGGACGTATTGGTGGTATTGGACCTTGTGGTCGTGAATTGTGCTGTGCTTCGTGGATGACAAGTTTTGTTAGTGTAACAACACATTCGGCTCGTATTCAAGATATTTCGCTCAATCCACTAAAATTAGCAGGACAGTGCGGAAAACTTAAATGCTGTCTTAATTATGAACTCGATTGTTATCTCGACGCATTGCAATCGTTCCCACCTACAAATGTGCCGTTGCAAACAGGTGAAGGCACATTCTACTTCTTCAAATACGATATTTTTAAGCACATAATGTGGTACTCACCAGAAAAAGATCGTCCACAAAATATTGTAGCTGTAGATGCCGACCATGTGCGCGAAATACAAGAACTGAATAAGAATGGTCAAATACCAGAGAAACTTGGTAGCTCAGAATTGATGCAAGCCGTATCTGATGATATGGGCTATAGTAATGTTGTTGAGCTCGAAGATCTTACTCGTTTCGATGATAAGAATAAGAAACGTAGCAAAAATGGTAGCGGCCGTGATAATCGTAGAGGTGATAATCGACGTAATAGTGGTGAGCGTCACGAACAACGTACTGAAAATGCAGAACGTCGTGAACAACATGCTGAACGCAGAAGTGGTCGACAACAGCAAGAAAATAGACGTGATGTCAAGTCAGATACTAAACCACAAGAGGCTGAAGTGCGTCAGACAACTGCAACAGCCGATCCATTAGCACTTCTTGATGAAGCAACCAATATTGTAGCACAGTCTACTCCTACTATTACTACCGACGCAAATAATGATGCAAATGCTGAACGTAGGAATAATAATCGTCGCAATGGACATGGCGATAATAATGGTCGTCAACGCAATCAGAACAACAACCGCCGACGTCCGAACAATAATCGTCAGCGTCCACCACAACCTAACAACGAATAAGTAATTATGAAGCACTTTTTAGTTATGTGGCAAGCTATAGTAGTACTAACAATGCTATTGGGCATTGTTGCTTGCGGCGAACCCGATGTGTATAATAGCTATGTTGCCTTGCCCAATAAAGGTTGGGGCGAAGATTCACTGGCTGTGTTTCGCGTCAATATTGATGATGTCAATAAAGCATATGATATGACGTTTCAGATACGCAACGAGAGTAATTACAAATATGCCAATTTGTGGCTCTTTGTCGATGTTATATCACCCGATGGCGAACTGCAACGCGACACGGTGGAGTGTATGCTTGCCAATAACGATGGTTCGTGGCGTGGCGCAGGTTGGGGCAGTCTTTATGCATTGCAATGTCCATATCGCCTTAATACACGATTTACAAAAAAGGGCGAATATACTTTCAGAATAGCTCATGGTATGCGCGATGACGATATTCGTGGTATTCATAGTTTAGGACTCAAAATAACTTACACATCTCATGGCCAAGAATAAGTTGCAAAAATTTGCCGAAATGGATAGCTACGACCATGTGTTTCAGGCCGATTATAGTCAATTATGCAATGCCGAAAATGGTCAGTTGCAATTTGAAATGAAAGGACAATGGGGGCATAAGTTTTTTGGTAATGATAACCCGATAGTTGTAGAATTAGGATGTGGCAAGGGTGAATATACGGTAGGATTAGCAAAGCTATTTCCTGAAAAGAATTTTATTGGCATCGATATTAAAGGAGCGCGAATGCATTCGGGAGCAACGCAAGCTAAAAATGAGGGTTTGAAAAATGTAGCTTTCATTCGCACACGCATAGAATTTATTGAGGCCTTTTTCGACAAAGATGAAGTGAGCGAAATATGGATTACCTTCCCAGATCCGCAGATGAAAAAAGAACGCAAACGATTGGTTGGTACTCTTATGCTTACTCGTTATCGCAATTTCTTGTCGCCACATGGCTTCGTGCATCTAAAAACAGATAGCCCGTTCCTTTATCAATATACCAAAGCAATGCTTGAAGTAAATAGTATAGAACCCAATGTTATGCTTTGCGATTTATATGGTTCAGGTTTTGATGATGCTATATTATCAATAAAAACATACTACGAAGGTAAATGGCTTGAACATGGTTTGACAATAAAATATTTCAAGTTTAGCATACCAACAAATAGCGCATTGATTGAACCGGATATAGAGATAGAACACGATACATACCACATGGTTGGTCGTGGTGTGCAAGAAAAACAACGATAATAACAGGAAATATATTATGGAATACTATCCTAAACTTATAATTGATTCGCTCCGAACTGTAATTCATCCAGCCAAAGGACAAGATATTGTTTCGCTAGAAATGGTTGAAGATGATATAAGAATAAATGGCAAGCGAGTAAGTTTTAGTTTACTTTTTGAACGTCCAAATGATCCTGCTGTGGCTTCAATCAAGAGAGATTGTATAGCAGCACTAAAACGCGATTTAGGACCAGAAGTTGAAATTGAAGATAATATCTTCATAAAGATAAAGCCAAAGCAGAAAGTAGAAGAAGAGCCAGCATTGCCAGGCGTTAAAAATATTATTGCCATAGCTTCAGGTAAGGGAGGAGTTGGCAAATCTACCGTTACAGCTAATTTAGCTGTAGCATTGGCGCAAGCTGGATATAAAGTCGGACTGCTTGATGCTGACATTTTTGGACCTTCGGTGCCCATAATGTTTGATACGCAAGATGCTCGTCCGGTTCTTTCTGACCAAAAAGGACGTAATGGTAAAGATCTTATCGAGCCTGTTGAAAAATATGGGATAAAAATGTTGTCGATAGGATATTTTGTCGATCCAGATAGTGCGGTAGTATGGCGTGGAGGTATGGCTTCAAATGCTCTTAAGCAGCTTGTGACCGATGCCGCATGGGGTGAACTCGACTATCTGCTTATTGATATGCCTCCTGGTACTAGCGATATTCATATAACACTGGTTGGTGCAGTAAAACTGACTGGAGCTGTTATTGTGTCAACACCACAAAAAGTGGCTTTGGCTGATGCTATAAAAGGTATCAATATGTTCCAAAACGATAAAGTTAATGTGCCAATATTAGGAATTGTTGAAAATATGGCATGGTTTACACCTGCAGAACTACCAGAAAATAGATATTACATCTTTGGACAGGGTGGAGCTAAGGCATTGGCCGAAAAAATGAATGTGCCATTGCTCGGACAAATACCTATTGTGCAGAGTATCTGTGATAAAGCCGATCAAGGTACACCTGCAGCTCTCGATGTTAATACCGTTACAGGTATGGCATTTGCAAGTTTAGCACAACGGTTAGTAGATGTTGTAAATGATAATAAATGTAAAAATTGAAATAAAATGCCCGTAAAGTTTGCAATGTAAAAAAAAAGCCTTACCTTTGCATCGCTTTTGGGAAGACCAAGGGCTACTAAGGGAGATTCAATAGCTCAGCTGGTAGAGCACAACACTTTTAATGTTGGGGTCCTGGGTTCGAGCCCCAGTTGGATCACTCAAAAAAAGAATCGCAATACTGATAAAGTATTGCGATTCTTTTTTTTTGTATTAATGCATCTTTAGGTCATATGTGGTTATTATTAGTTTGCCTCAAACAGCTTTGGTTAGAATAGCTATTTGAGGCAAATAAATAAAGATTATTATTTAGTATATCTTGTATACCGATTGTTCTTTTCTTGCTTCTAAAATTGGGTTATCAATTGTTGTTTCTACTCATCTTCTCCACCAAAAATGCCTTGCATAATGTTTTTGAAAAAGGTTCTGACAGGGTGCTGTGGCATCTCTATTTCAAGTGTATCTAGCCCCATATAACGGTTTAGAGCAATATCAAATAGTTCTTGTTTGTCTGGTTCAGTCTCGCAATATAGTGGCAGAGTCATATTTACAGCCATTTCTTCATTGAGAGGCTCGGGGAATGAACCACCAACAAAATTATCGTTATTTTTTACTCCAGATAGTGTGCGAGCAACAATAGGAAGTGCCATATAAGCCCCTTGTCCGTAGTATCCTGTGCGGAATCTGATAGCAGGCATATCGCTACCTACCCATGCACCAGCTACTAATCGTGGAGTGCAGCAAATAAACCAGCCATCAGCACCATTTTGTGTTGTGCCTGTCTTTCCTGCTATTTCGAAAGGTAGTTTGTATATAGTGCGCAAACTACGTGCAGTGCCACTATCAACTACGGCTTTCATCATGTCGTTGACGTATATGGCTGTTTGTTCTGTCATGACGTAGTTGGGCGACGATGGGGTGCTGCTATAGAGTATAGTGCCATCTTGTTTTGTTATTTTTGTTATTGTTCGCAGTTCATGGATAGAACCTCCGTTGGCAAATGCTTGATAGGCTTTTACCATTTCATATAGCGATATTTCTGCTGTTCCAAGTGCAATGCTTGGTACGTTAGGTATCTCGCTTTCTATGCCCATACGATGTGCCATTGCTGCTACGGTGGCAGGACCTATTTGGTCAATAAGCCATGCTGATACTGTATTCAAACTTTTTGATAGAGCTCCTTTGAGCGAATACCAACCGCCATATTTACCATCTGAATTCGATGGTGTCCATCCACCTACATATGTATGTCGCACATTCTCTACATATGTTGTTGGGTCGATACCATTTTCGAGAGCTGTGGCGTAGACTATAGGCTTGAATGTTGAGCCTACTTGTCGGCGCATACCTACATGATCGGTTTGTGATAAATGTCTGTTTATGCCTCCAATCCACGCCTTGACATCGCCACTTAGTGGGTCAACGGCTAAGAATCCAGCATTGAGAACCGTAACGGCTTTGCGAACAGAGTCGGCAGGGCTCATTGTTACTGTTTCTAGTCCGTTAGCTGTGTATATATTTATGTTTGTTATGCGGTTCATTCGAGCCTCTATTGTGTCATCAGGAAGCCCTTGTTTTTTCATTTCCCTATACCGTTCAGAGCGTTCATAAGCACGTGTGTATATGGCTTTGTTATCACCCCATGGTTCGCGATCTTTCCATTGGTTGTCGAAAGCTTTTTGCACGGTTGTCATGTGCGCACTCATGGCTTTTTCTGCTTGTCTTTGCAGTTGCGAATTGAGTGTGGTGTGCACTTCAAGTCCATCGGTATAGATGTTGTAGAAATCCTCTCCGTATATATCATCGAGTATGTTTTGTGCCTCTTGTGCTACTATGTATCGGAAGAATATTCCAATGCCGCTCTCATTGTCGATGCGATTATATTTCAATCCGAGTGGTTCTGCTTGGTATTTCTCAAGTTTTGTAGAATCGATAAAACCAGCTTTCGCCATTCTCGACAATACTATGTTGCGTCGTGCCATCGATTGTTCGGGGTGCAGGCGTGGATTATAGGCTGAGTTAGCTGCTAACATGCCAATGAGTGTAGCTGCAGTAGGCGGTTCAAGCCATTTCGCTTTTCGCGAAAAGAATCGTTGTGAAGCGGCTTCTATGCCATACACATTTTCGCCAAATGGTACGGTATTGAGATATAGATTTAATATTTCGCTTTTTGAGTATACATTTTCAAGGCGTTGGGCTATGATAATTTCTTTTATTTTCGCAACAGGGTAGGTTAGCGGACCAAGTGATTTTCGTGGATATAGGTTTTTGGCCAATTGTTGACTTATTGTTGAGCCACCTCCTTGACTAAAGTCGAACATTAAAAGTGTTTTGAATAATACTCGTAATGTGCTTTGTGCATCTACACCATGGTGTTCAAAAAAACGACTATCTTCGGTAGCTATTAGTGCATTGACTACATGTTTTGATATATTAGACGAATCGACACTGATGCGATTTTGGCGGTAAATGCGTCCGAGTTGCACATTATCGGCCGAATATATCATCGAAGCGTTATTGTTATTGATCTTTTGAAGTTCTGCTTCGTTAGGAAGATGTCCGAACGCACCAATAAAGACAAGTGTGATGAGTAATAATAGCAAAAATATTAGGTGTGCAACTATTTTCCCAATATTGATAGCCCATCTAAATTTGCGTTGTGGATGATTTGAGGGGTAATAGATAGTTTTTACTATGGGCATTATTGTAGGTCTGACACGTTGCCATTTGTTGTTTGCCCAAGTTTTTATCTCTTGCAGTTTTACTCTGATTTCCATTCTTTTGCTATTGACCAATGTGTGTTAATATGCAAACACAACTCCGTTGTCGTATTCTAATGTTTGAAACTCATCAATGTTTGCATCGGACCAAAGTGTTATGGTGCCTATGTTGTTATCTTGGCAACTGAGTTGTTTTAACAATGTGTTGTTGCTAAGATTGAGTTGAGTTAGTTTATTCTTTGAACAATCAAGATATTCAAGTAGTGAGCAGTTGCTAACATCAAGTGTGCTCAAATTGCATCTCTGGCAGTTGATGATGCGCATTTGGTTAGGTGTATCGACTGTAGATGAGCCTAATGTAATTTGACTAAGATTGGTACATGCGTGGCAGTCGAGAAAACGCACTTCTAAGTTATGGCTCAAGTCGATGCTTTCTATTTCAGATTCTGATATATCTATATCGGTAAGGTTTGTGTTATGACTTAGGTCGAGTTCCGATATGATAAGATGGGTGGCTTTAAACGTACGTAGCGATTTGAATATCTCTATTCCTGCAAATGATATTGGTGCGGATATACCTTCAAGTTCTGTAGCATCAATGCCTATTACATTTGTTATCTCTGTGCCTTGCAGTACACCATCGTTGTTTTTGTCAAAGCAAGCAAGGCAGAGATCTTTGAAGTGGCTATCTGTGATGCTATTATCTACGTCAACTGTGATGATGGTTGATGTTACAAATCCGCCAAGCGATGCTTTTATGGTTACAGAACCTACACCTATAGCTATTATCTGAGCTGTATATTCGCCTGTTTGTTCTATTCGCACTATTGTTGTGTCCGATGCTTGCCATACTATAGGTTCATTGGGTACACCTGCATTGGTGTGTTCTGGATAGAACATAAGTGTTATGGGGAGCGTGTCGGTTAGTGCAATGGTTGAGGTGTGATAATCGAAATAGACATCACGCAAATACTTTTTGCCATCGTCGTGATTACAAGCGATGACAAAAAGTATGGTAAAAAGTATTGCTACTATGTGGCGCATTATTTTTGCTTGGCCATTTTCTTAAAGTCCGATTTAAGCAGTCGGTCTGGAGTTTTTTTATCAATGTTATGATAGTCGAAATAATATACTTCACTATCGTCGGCTCCAATTATCATTTTAAAACAACGTGTGTTGTACTTTGCTACTTCTGGACCTACTTTATGAAGAAAAACGACATCCTTCTCGCCTTTGTCAATGGCTGCAGCAATTTCCTCTTTAGTTACAAATTTGAATTTGTGTGGGTATATTGCAGCAACGGCGCTTTCGCTTTGCATGTTCTTCTCTAGGTCTTCTTTTATTAAATACAATGTTTTGCTTTTTAAGCTCTTTATGTTTTTATTGTAGTACAACAACGGACTATCGCCAACTTTTTTTAGCAGCGATGGGTTGTCTTGTATCATCTTGACGTGGCGTTGTATGAAACGTACAAATGCCGACATTTTGTACACGTAGTTCTGATCTTCGATGCTGGCATATGCAAGTGGTATGGAAATAAGGTCAGGCATAGTGTTTACCTTAGTTTTCTCTTTGCCCATAAGTAAACTGAGGTATGTGTAACGAGCTTTAGTCTTGTCTTTCTCGTATGTTACAGTTGTGGTGAGCAAAAATGAATATGATGGGTCGACGCGTTTCGATTCAAACTCTTTGCGTGTTATGACATCATATTTTGTTAGATTCCACTCGCTTTTCATCACGTTCTCAATCTTGAGACTAAAATCGCTCATGATATTGTCGTCCATAACAACGAGTGTGCGTGTTTCATTAAACTCTTCATAGTCTCTGAGCGTGGGAATGCTGCTATTTTTTTGTGCCGATGTTGTAGAACTAAACATACATACGGCTGCCATTGTTGCGAGAATAAACTTCTTCATAATCTGGTTGTTTTTTAGTTTCTATGCAAATATAGCGATTACTCTATAAAATGGTTACCACATTATTGATGGCTTTCGGTTGAATGAAAAACGCACGGATTGCTATATTGGGGCTTCCATGCGTTTTTTTAGTATGCGTTTGTCTTATTTCTTAGTTGACCAGGATGCTTTGCCAATTAGCTCACCAGTGCAAAATAGTTCGATGTCGTATGTACCTTCCATTAGTTCACCTGCATCAACTTTATATACAATGTAGCTATCGGTATCTTCACCACCATATTCAATTTCGCGCATTGCTGAATAGTTTATCTGCGTGTCTTCAAATTTGAATGTGTCATCTTTCGAATGCATCAATAGTTGCCCATCTGGGCGGGTTATGCGCAGATATACAGTGCGCATACCAACTTGTGCCGAAACATTTTTTGCAAGTGTAAAACTAATCTTGAGTTTGTTTGCTTTCGATGCCGATGTCACTTTCTTCTCATTGAAGTTCAATCCTATTGCGCTGATATTCTTGGCTTCTAAGCGAGCAGCAAGCTCTACTTGTTCGGTCAAACTCTTGTTCTCGTTTTGTAGTTCGTTATACGACTGTCGAACTTGTGCCACTTGTGAGCGCATCTCTTTGTTCTCAGCTGTTAGACGAATATTTGTTTGGTTGAGCGAATCAATTTGATGCACAAAGTTAACCATTACAGTACGCATTGTTGTGAGTTCGTTTTGCAACTCTTTTATTCTGCGTGCATTGGTTGCTTTTACAGTCTTGAGTTCTTCTTGTAGTTGTATGACACGTTCTCGCTCGTGGTCAAGTTTGTCGTTTAGGTCTGTATCATATCGTCGCAACGAGTCGTAGTCCAAATATAAATCTTGATACTCGTTTAAGAGAATCTCTTTTTCTTCGCTGAATACCTCTATCATTTCAGTCATTTCAGAGTGACTTTTTATAAGCATGCCTCCGAATATAGCTACCAATACAGCGGCGACTGAAAGAATTATTATTGTTGTTTTTTTTGTCACAGTTCTCTCTGAATATTATTTGTATTGCTAAAAAA
>JBGUYH010000031.1:0-2835 GCA_045118595.1 Bacteroidales bacterium
TAAGGAGATTGAGACACCAATAGCACGCATAGCACAAAAAGCGCGTGCTGTGGGCATACATATGATATTGGCAACACAACGTCCGTCGGCAAAGATTATCACAGGCGTTATCAAAGCCAACTTCCCTACTCAAATAGCATTCAGAGTGGGAACTATGGTCGACTCACGCACCATCATCGATACAACTGGTGCTCAGCACCTTATCGGACGCGGTGATATGTTGGTCAAAATGGGTTCTGACACAACACGAGTGCAATGTGCACTTGTAGATACAGAAGAAGTAACACGCATCAACGACTTCATTGGCAAGCAGCAAGGCTACGCTGCTGCATATCCGCTACCAGAGGTGACAAGCGATGGCGAAGATGGCGGTATCAGCAGCATCGATGCTGGTCAGCTCGATTCACTTTTTGCCGAAGTAGCTCGCATGGTTGTTAGTATGCAAGCTGGCTCGACTTCAAACATACAACGACGTTTCTCGCTTGGCTACAACCGTGCAGGCAAATTGATGGATCAGTTGGAGCGTGCAGGCATTGTTGGACCAGCAGAAGGAAGTAAACCACGCCAAGTTTTGATACAAAACGAAGTCGATTTGGAACGAATATTGCAAGGCTTCGGATTTTGACAAAAAAACAAATATGAAACTAACTCCCAAAATAACAATAGCAGTCACTCTGCTAATAGCTATTATTGCGAACATAACAGCAATGGCGCAAACCGATGAAGAGCGCACCGAAATAGCAAAATCGTATATGGATAAAGTGTCGAAGAAAAACAAATCATATACAACAACAAAAACGGCGTTTACATTTACTATCGACAACAAACAGAGCAACACCAAAACCAACCACAAAGGGTCGTTGTGGACCAAAGGAAACAAGTACAAACTCAATCTGCTCGATAACATAAGTTACTTCGATGGTACTACATTATGCACTTGGCTTGTAAACGATAAAGAAGCCAACATAACCGACGTTGATGAAAATAGCGAAGATGTTGTTGGTCCGTTGCAGCTCACTGGTACATTCGATAAGAAGTACAAAATGAGATATTTGCAAGATACAAAAGTAGGCTCAGCCGATTGTGTTGAAATAGATTTATACCCTATCGACCGCAAAACAAACATCACACGTGTACGTCTAACAGTTGAAAAAAAGACATACGCCATAAAGCGAATAATGCAACAAGGCAAAGATGGAACCTCGTATTACGTCGAGGTTAGCACATTTGTAGTTAACGAAGCCATTGCCGACAAAGAATTCACCTTCGACCCCAAAGAACATCCTGAAGTTGAAGTAGTTGACCTTAGATAGAATATTATTTTTTAACAAAAAAAATAGCATAAGCAGTGAAAAAAATAACATTTACAACAATGTCTGTCCTTTGCGCAATTGCAGCGAATGCAGGACCTTTCGATAACGACACAATACAAACAATAGCTACTCGCCAAGCCTCTGACGTTTATGATACAATAGCTACTGCCGATAAATATATAAAAATAGTTCTCTACACCGACCAAACATGGGAACAGATAGAGCTTGATCGACCACACATCGATGAAGAAGATTTTGAAGAGAATTGGGATAACGATAAAATACACGCATATAAAGGTCTGAATATAAGTATGCCCGATGAGATAGAACTTGTTCTGCGCGATAGCATACATAGTTATAGTGCTCCTATCATAGGCATTGTGCGTTCAGGTTTCAAATTCCGCCGTCGTCGTGAACACAAAGGCACTGATATACCACTCTCTGTAGGCACACCAATTAGAGCTGCATTCGATGGTAAAGTGCGTGTAGTAATGACCACACGCAACACAGGTGGATATGGTAACCTTGTTGTAATTCGTCATCCAAACGGATTAGAAACATACTACGGACATCTATCGAAACACAATGTGAAAGAGAACGACATTGTAAAAGCTGGTGAAATAATAGGTTATGGTGGTTCTACCGGTCGTAGTACAGGTCCGCATTTACACTTTGAAGTTCGTTATTTAGGACAACCATTTGATGCAGAAAGAATAATAAACTTTGCAACTGGTGAATTGCGCTCAGATAAATTTATACTAAAAAAGCACTATTTTAGTATCTATTCACACTACGGACAAACAGAAGAAGAGTCGATAGCTGCATCGCAACGTAAGATACACGTTATCAGAAGTGGTGACACATTAGGTGCATTAGCACGTCGATATGGCACAACTGTGAGTCATATATGTAAGCTCAATGGCTTTTCGCAGAAAAAAACACTACGCATTGGACAGCGAGTTATTGTTAGATAACAACAGAGTTGCACATATAAGTGTTTATACATTAAGATAATTGATTTTTAGTCTCAAGTTTTTTAGTTATAAGATAGCAGACTGCATATGGAACGTCTGTGCATTGTTGTAGCCGAACATAAAAAGTTCGGCTACATTTGCCTACCATACATAGTTGAAACAAGCAATCAACCATGTTACAACTTAGTTGAATTAGCCACTATCGAGATGGCTAAAAATTCTCGTTTCCATATGAACGAGACCGAAATGCGCATAGTTGAAGAGCTAAGCAACTTAACAGACAAAGCTCTGTGCAAACGATTTTCAAAAGGCAAAACAGTTATCGACTTTATTGACAAAATTGCACCAGATGTAATTGAAAAACTCATCACACCATATATCGACAAAATAACAAGCAGAGTACTACCATTAATTATAGAAAATAATATACTGATGTTCAATAGAATATCAGGTTATGCAAACTTATACGAAAACGATATTATCACATTTGAAAAAGGACTAACTCGCCCCAAATTCTTCTTTACTCTCGATGAAACTAATACACTACG
>JBGUYH010000032.1:0-3307 GCA_045118595.1 Bacteroidales bacterium
ACTACACCAGGACCACTAACACCAACATTAATTATAGCATCGGCTTCAGAAACGCCATGAAAGGCTCCCGCCATAAACGGATTATCATCTGGAGCATTGCATAAAACAACCAACTTAGCGCATCCTAACGACTGATTTTCTTTCGTAGCCTCAGCTGTTTGTTTCACTATTTCGCCCATTAGTCGGACAGCATCCATGTTGATACCTGTCTTTGTTGAGCCTACATTAATCGATGAGCAAATACGCTCAGTTTCTGCCAATGCACGTGGAATAGAACGAATCAGAAGTTCATCGCTGCGTGTCATTCCTTTTGACACAATAGCAGAATAGCCACCTAAGAAATTAACTCCTAACTCAAGTGCAACCTTATCAAGAGTATGAGCTATCTGCACATAATCGTCGGGAGTTTTACATGCAGTTCCACCAACAAGTGATATTGGTGTTATCGAAATACGCTTATTAACAATAGGAATACCAAATTCTTTTGATATATCTTCGCCCGTACGCACAAGGTGCTGAGCATATTTAGTTATCTTGTTATATATATTGCGACATAGCGTATCAAGATTCCCATCAGCGCAATCGAGCAAACTGATGCCCATTGTTATTGTGCGGACATCTAGATTTTCTTGCTCTATCATTTTATTGGTCTCAATGACCTCTGATATATTTATCATTTTAAAGTGGGGTTGGAGTGACGATAATTATTGCCTAAAGAATGTCAACAATTAGATACGATGCATTTTGTCAAAAATCTCTTCGCGCTGACATTTAACCTGCACACCAAGTTCTTTTCCTAGTTCGGCAAGCTCCGAAACAGCTACTTCAAAAGGCTTTGATAATTTACTCATATCAACAATCATCATCATATTAAAATATTCTTGCACAATAGTCTGCGAAATGTCGAGAATATTAACATTATTTTCTGCTAAATATGTGCAGACTTTGGCAATGATTCCAACTGTGTCTTTTCCTACAACAGTTATGATTGTTCTGTTCATGGGGTTATTATTCTATTTTTTTGAGCACAAAGATACTAATTAATTACAAATTACAAGCTACAACTACACCAACCACTTTACTAAAGCAATAACTTTTATAACATTGGTTACAATCAAACACTATGCTTTGCTCATATATGCATTGATATGATCTTGAGCATCAGCATTACTAAGCCCAAGCAGCAAACCTCCCCATTTTTCGCCCACTATAGTATATGTACCACAATAATACATCATACTCAAGAAATATCGTGTATCGTAAAGTCTGTCGATTGGTATTATTTTTTCTATCGATATTATCGATGGTGCTTGACCAAATGTATCACGCAAAGCCGACGTACGAACATCATATTGATGATCACGTATTTTTAATATCCGACACATATTACAATGCGAATGTGATGTTGGTATTAAAAAATTGGAAGTTATATACTCTTCGATAAATTCTATTGTCTCTTTACAATTAAGCAATTTTTCGTTATTAACGCTATGTGGCGAAAAACAATAGCCACCAAAGCGTTCAGACATTATACTCACTAAATCATCAATAGAATGCTTAAACGAAGACCTGCGTGGACACATTTCTAACAAATGCTTAACGTCAGAAACTGAAAAACCCGACAACATTGCAAAATCTGACTCAATTGTATAAAACATACCCCTATCAAATCCTGCAAAGAATTTTGTTATTGCAATAGGTATTGTTCCCACAGCAAATATGCGAGCTATTGACAAGTGCGAAGCCATATTTATAGAGTCGAAAAACTTAAAATATGTGCGCATATTGCTTACTTGTACACCATCAGTATAGTCAATTTTACCACCTTGCGCCAAAATACAATCGGCGACGGTGTCGAAACCATCAACAAACAAGAAGAAACGATATCCCAAATGCTGTGCTTCTCTGCAAATGAGTGCTAAATAATCAGTAGGCGACGACACTTTAGCACCCTCTTCTTTTAATTGTGCAACTACTTTCTCAGTAAATATATAAGAATACGCATCGAGAACTCTATCCAATTCGGCATAATAAACTTTGTATAGTTCTTCTTGCAATTTCGTCAAATCGCCAGATAAATAGCGAAAATCTGCACACCCGACTAAATAACTACTTCGTCCAGGAGTAGGACATGAACCTATATATAAATCGCCAAAAAGTTGTTGCCATTTATCTTTCATATTGATGTCGTAATAAGCCATCAACATAGAAATAAGTGTCGTAGCTCCAAAACCATGTGGACGAACATAGAAAGCATAATCAGCACCATGTTCTATTTGCGGAATGAACATTGTCTTATCAACATATGGATATCCATGTTCACGGATTGCCACAAAATCGGATATTTTTGAGTTGATATATTGACTATTCATATTCATAACATAAACAAAGCAAATTTAAATAATATTTTGACACTTGATTATATTCCACAACATTTATTTATTTTTGCGAACAGAATGAGGTAAAATCTTATAAAAACCGAACAACATCAAAGCAAAACAATGGAATATGTAATGATAACGGCAATATTTGTTATTGCGATATTATTGGTAATCAAAATATATGATAGGCAAGACAAACGCCATTTAGAATATGCAATAAGGGAAAAAACTTTGGGTAATATTCTTCCTAATCGACTACAAGCATACGAACGTTTGGGACTATACTTAGAGCGCATCAGACCTCAAAATATGGTACCTCGTGAGCTAGCAAAAGCCCAAAGTGCCAAAGATTTATATGTACTTCTTAATAATTCGGTTAGACAAGAATATGAACATAATGTAGCTATGCAGATATACATTATGCCAGATACTTGGGAATTGGTTATAAAAGCCAAAGAGAGTGTATTGGAATGTATCAACGAAGAAGCAAAAAACATAATGCCACAACAACCTGCTCAAGTATTGGCTACAGGAATTGTAGGTGGAAAGAAAAATGAGTGTGAAGAAGATATTACAGCTGCACTAGATAAGATGCGCCGTGATATAGGTGGAGTATTTAGAAAATAACAACTTTCATCTTATGAAGAAAGCAATAATTGCCATAATATGTTGCATCGTATTTATGTCGTGCAGCAACCAATATTATAGAGGACTACACAAAAGTCGTCCGAAGCATACTTGTCAGAGCGTTACAAACAACGATTCAATTAGCATAAGATCATGATGTTACCTTGTCCGTTGCATTACTTTACTGGACTCGATTGTCCGCTATGTGGCATGCAGCGAGCCATTGTGGCAATATTTCATGGCAACATATTCGAAGCTTTTATGCTCAATCCTGTAGCATGGTGCTTAATGCCTTATTT
>JBGUYH010000033.1:0-14743 GCA_045118595.1 Bacteroidales bacterium
AGCCGAAAAACAGTTGAAGACATGGCAGAGGCACTACGAGTAAACGACATACGCGCCTTACCATATCACGCAGGACTCGATGCACAAACTCGTGCCGACAACCAAGACAAATTCCTTACCGAAGATGTTGATGTCATATGCGCTACCATAGCTTTTGGAATGGGCATCGACAAACCCGATGTACGCCTTGTTATCCACTACGACATGCCCAAAAGCCTTGAAGGATATTATCAAGAAACTGGCCGAGCTGGTCGTGATGGAGGTGAAGGACGATGCATAGCTTTTTATAGCGACAAAGACATACAAAAACTTGAGAAGTTTATGCAAGGCAAGCCTGTCAACGAACAAGAAATTGGCAAGCAACTCATACAAGAAACGGTAGCTTATGCTGAAAGTTCAGAGTGCCGACGCAAAATGCTGCTCAACTACTTCGGTGAAACATATACCGTACCACAAGGTGGCTGCGGAGCATGCGACAATTGTCAAAATCCGAAAGAACGATTCGACGCCAAAGAGGCTGTACTACTCGTCATTGAAGTAGTAAGAGAACACATTGGCAAATTCAAAATAGAACAAATTGTCGATTTCCTTTTGGGCGAAAAGACAAGGAACCTAAAAGACATCAACACCGATGATGAGCTATACGGCAAAGGAAGCAACCACGACGCCCGTTATTGGACATCGGTAGTCCGACAAGCTCTGCTCCACGGCTTTATAAGCAAAGACATCGAAAGCTACGGCACACTCAAACTAGGTGTCAATGCCGACAAATTTGAAACTCATCCTCAATCAATACTCTTCACTATTGACCGCGACTATTCTGACGCCGATGAAGCACAAGAAGCCTCTGGTGGCACAGCAGCTCTTGACGAAACACTCTACAAGATACTTATTGGATTGAGAAAAGACGAAGCAAAGAAACGCAATCTTGCTCCTTACATCATCTTCTCCGATCAGTCGCTCGATGCTATGTGTACATACTACCCTATCACCCTCGACGAACTGAAAAACATTCCTGGTGTGGGTGCAGGTAAGGCTGAAAAATTTGGCAAACCATTTGTCACAACCATAGCAACTTATGTTGAAGAGAACGAAATAGATCGTCCACTCGATACCGTAGTAAAAAGTGTTGCCGATAAATCGAAGAACAAATTGGCTATCATACAAGCTGTTGATAGACGCACACCACTTGACGAATTTGCATCGAGCAAAGGCTTATCAATGGAAGAATTGATAAAAGAGATGGAAGCTATCGTCTATTCTGGTACGAAACTCAACATCAACTATTTCTTGCAAGAAATAATGGATGAGGATCAAATAGATGAACTATACGAATATTTCAAAGAGGCAGAAACCGACGATATAAAAACTGCAATTGCAGAATTTGGTGACGAAGATGAATATCCTGAAAATAATATTCGCCTCGTGAGAATAAAATTCATCTCTGAAGTAGCTAATTAATTGGCATCCAAAGTATATAAATGATGAAATATGCGTTAATTGTCATCTGCCTCTTTTGCTGTGTTGGTATGTGCCCTGGACAAACAACAAATCCTACCCCACTGACGCAGATGATGAATAATGCAGATGAAGAATATTCGCCAAACACACTCATCATATCATACAACCGTACCAATGCTAACCGCAAGCGGCTACTCCGAGCCATTAAGAAACAAGGTGCTGAGGTTATCTACGACTATCACATCATAAATGCAATGGCTATTAAAATACATACAGGTACAGATATAAACGAAGCTAAAAGCTACTTCGAAAAAATAAAAGGTGTAACAATGGTTAGTCGTGATCAGATAATGCATCTGCACAACACAACCAATGAAATAATGTAAAAAACAACACAAAATAAAAATGGCAGAAGAGAAGAAGTATAACGTCGAGAGTTTCAACCTCGACCATACCAAAGTTACAGCACCATATGTGCGTCGAGCTGCACATAAAACAGGACAGAAAGGTGATGTCGTTAGCAAATTCGACATTCGTTTCTGCCAACCCAATAAAGAGTTTATGGACACAGGCTCAATACACGCCATTGAACATTTGGTTGCAGAATACATACGCGACGAGATGCCTGGAGTAGTTATCGACTTTAGTCCAATGGGGTGTCGTACTGGTTTTTACTTCACTGTATGGGGAGAACATGAAGAGTCTGCAATTGCAGAACACATGCTCAACGTTATGCGCAAAGTAGCTGTGTGGGACAAACCTGTGCCTGCTGCATCAGAAAAGGAATGTGGTAACTATCGCGACTTAAATCTTGATGGTGCAAAGAAGTATGCTCAAAAATGGGTCGATGGCATCGAACGTAAAGGTTGGAAATGTATGTTATAACATCAAACTTTGAATAATAAAAAACGCATCGAAACTAAATTAATTAGCTCGATGCGTTTTTTATTATTATAATATCACTTATTATTTTTTGCGCATAACAAAGAACAGTATCACTGCATTCATAACCGACAATATAATGGCAGCAAAAGCCACAATCATCCATACTCTTTTCTCTTTTTCAGATTGTAATAACTCGCGATGAATATTATCAATATCCATCTCGGTACTAAATTTCTGCACGCTTTCTGTCGTGTTTTGTTTGATAATTGTATCGGCCAAAACAGTTAAACGTTCAACTACATCAGCACCTTCTGTTATAATACCAGCTTCGCTATATAATTTTAAACGCAACTTAGTATAATGGTATTCGTTCTCGTACGACCCCATCTCAACATACCGTTTTATAACACTATCGTTGAATGCTATAGCTTTATCGTAATTACCTATCATGCGATAATATTCAACCTTCGAAGCATAATAGTCTTTATCGCGCATTCTGACCAATGCTGATACCGCATACAAACTATCTATTGAACGCATCAACTTTTCGGCTTCATTTATATTATGCTCTGAAATAGCTATATCAAGCTTACTGCTCTTAACAGCAAACTTGTAATAGAGTACGTCCTTTTTTATTGCTTCTGACGAACGATTATTTTGGGCATACTTTATAAAATCTTTTATATCTTGCTCAAAACGAGCTATATACTCTTTTAATTCATCATTACCATGAGTTGCTGCTACTTGCGACATATTCGAAAATCGGCAATAAGTAATATCCATGAAATTTGTATACAATTCGGTTGGATGCTCCCGACAAATAGAAATAGCATTGTCGAAAAAAGCGAGTGCCTGATCATATTGTTGTCCTACATAGCTTGCCACACCCATTATCTTGAGTGCATTGACGTATAGTTTCAAACTTTCAAGACGTGTGTCGGCATCGACATTGCTATCTTGCGATATTTTTTTTGCCAATTCATATACCGATTGCATGGTTTCGATGCACAACTCTGTCTGCCCATTCATCAGAAAAGCCGATGCTTTTTGCGACACAATATAGTTATATTGCATTGGAGCAACATCTTTTAAGTCGGTATGCGCTTCTATACTATCACATAGCTGTATGACCTTATCATAGAGTCCCATTGCTATGTACGATGTAGCTTTTAGTGTATACCCTTTGCACATATACTTAAATCCCGACTGACCCAATTGTTGTGATTTTCTTATCAACCTATTACAATTGAGAATTCCAATAGGAGTGCTATATGTTTGAATACAAAGATTGGCTAATGTGTCTAGTTCTGATATATCTTGAGCTTTGACTGCATTACAACTTGCAGAAACAAGGATAAGAATTAGCCCAATAATTGACGCACAAAATGTTTTCATGGTTAAGGTTATATCATTTATAAATGTTGTGTCAATATAAACAATTCCGCAATTCAAACTAACAGAAAAAAATAAATTCCATCAAGAACTATCGCAGTTCGATGGAATTTCTCTAATATACTTGTGTTAAATATATTTTTCTTCTGTATTGTCTATTGTTCGGATATATGTTGTTTAACTGATTTACTCGGTTGGAGTATACGCCAACCTATATCACATGGTTACAACCGAGCGAATTATAGGTTGCGAATTACACATCAACTGTACAATTCGCAACCTATACAAACAACAATTACATTCGATTAAGTCCACGACAAAAAACTAATCTACGAACAAACTATGACTCTTGATTTTATATTTTAGCAAAAGCTTGCTCAAGGTCGGCAATGATATCATCAATATGTTCAACACCAATCGATAAACGAATAGTTGTTGGCGTTATATGTTGTTCGGCCAGCTCTTTTTCACTAAGCTGCGAATGTGTTGTAGTGTATGGATGAATAACGAGTGACTTAACATCGGCCACGTTTGCCAAAAGTGAGAATATCTGCAAGGCATCGATAAATTTCCAAGCATCGTCTTGACTACCTTTTATCTCAAACGTAAATATCGATCCTCCACCTTTAGGGAAGTATTTTTTATAAAGAGCATTATCGCGATGTGCACTTAATGCTGGGTGATTCACCTTCGCCACTTTAGGATGCTTCGATAGATAATCAACAACTTTGAGAGCATTTTCTACATGGCGTTCAATTCGAAGTGGCAACGATTCAACGCCTTGCAACAATATCCACGCATTAAATGGTGAAATAGTAGCTCCCGTATCGCGCAAAAGCACTGCACGTATGCGTGTTACAAAAGCAGCTGCCCCTGCCACATCGGCAAACACTGCACCATGGTACGATGGGTCTGGCTTAGCTATTGTCGGATATTTGTCGGCATTCTTCTTCCAATCGAATTTTCCTCCATCGACAATAACACCGCCAAGCGATGAACCATGACCACCTATGAACTTAGTTGCAGAGTGAACTACGATGTCGGCTCCATGTTCAAGTGGACGGATAAGAATAGGAGCAAAGGTGTTATCAACAATGAAAACAATATTATGCTTATGAGCTACCTCTGCTACAGCCTCAATGTCGAGCACATCAGAATTAGGATTGCCAAATGTCTCTGCATAAATCACTTTGGTATTCGGACGTATAGCAGCTTCGAGAGCGTTAATGTCGTTAACATTAACTATTGTATTACTAACGCCCTGTGTAGTAAGTGTATGAGTTATAAGATTATACGAACCTCCATACAAATTATCAGCAGCCACTATGTGGTCGCCATTCTGCAACACATTTTGCAATGCATAAGTTATTGCTGCCGCACCAGAAGCAACCGCAAGTCCTGCCACACCACCTTCTAGCGCTGCTACACGCTCCTCAAACACACCTTGAGTCGAGTTTGTTAAGCGACCATAGATATTACCAGCATCGCGAAGTCCGAAACGATCAGCTGCATGCTGCGAATTATGGAATACGTATGATGTTGTCTGATAAATGGGTACTGCGCGCGAATCAGTTGTTGGATCTGCTACTTCCTGACCTACATGAAGGGCTAATGTTTCAAGGTGAAGTTTGTTGTTACTCATGGCTTAATCTCCTTTTTTATGGTTATAAATATCTTTAATTACCTCTGTTTGCTAAGCCTTATTTCTTTCAAGCTTGCAGTGCAAAGTTGGGAATTTTAGAATAAACACACAATAGCTTTCACAAAACATAGATAATTAAACTACAATAGTAAATATATGTATATATTTTATCTATACACCTTATCACAAACATATCCTTTGCAGAATGATTTTCTTTTAGCCAGCAATTGATCAAAAATTATCTAAATTTGCGTGTCAAAAATATTATTATGCAAACATTTCTATATCGCATTGTTTATAGTCTTTTATGGTTAGTATCGCTACTACCGCTCAGAGTTCTCTATTTCATATTCGACATAGCCTACATATTTGTAAAACGCTTCTATCGCCGACGCGTTGTTCGCGATAATTTGGTAAAATCGTTCCCCGAAAAGAGTGAAGCTGAACTTCAAAAGATAGAAAACGACTTTTATCACACATTCTGCGACTATTTTGCAGAGGATATAAAATCGTTCTCAATGTCGAAAAAGGAAATGATGCGTCGTGTTGTTTTTTCTGACGACAGCGTGCGTGTGATACGCGAACAATTTGAAAATGGCAAAGATTACGTTTTTGCTTACTTAGGTCACTATTGCAATTGGGAATGGATGGCTTCATTTGCCTATTGGATGCCATTTGCTCATTGCGCACAACTATATAGTCCGTTACAAAATCACGTTTTCGACAAAGTATTTCTAACCTTACGACAACAATATGGTGGCGAATGTATTCCCATGGCCATTTCACCTCGCCGACTCATTCAGCTCCGCAACGAAGGGAAAAAAGTTTTTGTAGCATTCATTGCCGACCAATTGCCACAATGGAAGGGCATACATCACTACACACCATTTCTCAATCGCGACACTGCCGTTTTTACAGGTGCTGAACAAATGGCTAAAAAATTCAATGCCTCAGTTATATATTCACACCTCTACCGTCCCAAACGCGGTCATTACTACATAGAGCTTGAACTCATGACCTCAGAACCCAAAGAGCGTCCAGAGTACGACATAACCGACACATTTATGCGAATGCTCGAACAAGACATTATACGCACTCCACATCTTTGGCTTTGGACACACAAACGTTGGCGCCGAACAAAAGAAGAATGGCTCGAGCGACAGAAGGCTAATCAAAACGCTTAAATTAAAAAGGATACACACTACGACTTCAGAAGTTGCTCGTAGCAAGCTAATGTCTGCTGAGCTAACGTCTGTTGCGAAAAACGTTTTGCCCACTCCACGCCTTCCGTAATCATACGCTTACGGACTTCACTATCGAACGTGCTTATTATAGCTCGGTATAATCCATCAACATCGTACGGACTAACGTATAGCGATGCTGGACCACCAGCCTCTTCTAAACACGAACCTGTAGCTGCAACAACAGGAACTCTTGAATTGAGTGCCTCGACAATTGGGATTCCAAATCCCTCGTAAACAGACGGATATATAAATGTCTGACACAATTGATATACTGTGGGCAAATCGGCAAAACTTACGTTGCTAATAATATGCAACCTATTGTGCACACCATGCTCATCAGCCCATGCTACAATTCTCTTTGTATAATCAGTTTGCTTGCCAACCAACACAATATGTATATCAGTAGGCAATTGTGACAATGTCTTCACTAATGTTAGTGCATTTTTCCTCTCTTCGATTGAGCCCACCGACAACAAAAACTTATCTGGCAACGCATAACGACGTTTAACCTCTGTACGTTTTTCTTCGTCAGACACAATCGAAAACGAAGGATGACAACCCTGATATATCACCTTTATCTTATGAGGATCAATGCCATATAGCTCAACTATATCATGTTTAGTGCGCTCACTAACAGCTATGATTAAATCAGCATTTTGACATGAACGCTTATACTTAAAATTATATATCTTCCTATCAAAAAAACTATAACATTGCGGAAGTCGCAAATAAATAAGATCGTGCATTGTCAGCACGCTTTTTGTTTTGCTACATCGCCTTATTGAAAGTGGTAATTCGTTGCTCAATCCGTGATATATATCAATGCCATCTCTTTTTATATCATACTCAATTCCCCAAGTACGCCATAGCGACGATAAGATATGCCACACGCCTTTCTGAGGGTAACACTCAGCAACATTATTACACCCAGCAACAATATCAGTAAAACGCTTGTTATCAACATGTTTAGGTGCATACATAACATAGCTATTACCATCATCATTGTGCAACAAAGCCTCAATTACATAACGACTATAGTTACCCAATCCGGTAAAGTTCTGCACTGCCCTTTTGGCATCGAATCCTATTATCATTGTTTAGAAATATCACTCAATAAAAATCGGGAAATAACATTTGGTAATAATGTCATAAAACTCATTAAAGTCACTACATCATTCAACCAAATATTATAAAAAAATCTATCATCTACAATATTTATCACATAATAGAATCAGATAAGTGCAAAGATATTAAAAGTGCTTAAAAAAGTATTTTCGAAGCGGCTAAAATTGAACTTCACCAAGTGCCAGTGGCTATCGTTAGTAAATATTTATTACCTTTGCGTGTTTTCCGTCAATATTCATTAGCATTGGTGTTAGTGAGGTGGCGAAGCTATGCAAAAACCTTGACAATAAATCAAAACTGAGCCATTTTTATGGTCTCCGATAAGTTCGTTATGATTCGAAAATTATTAGTACTTTTTTTAGCGTGTGGCACTGCAATAAGTGCGATGACGCAAACTGTTGATGTTAGCAAGTACAAAAACACCGATGTATCGAAACTCTCTGATGCGCAAATTCAGAAGATTGCTTCAGAAATGTCGAAGCGAGGATACACAGTAGAGCAAGTTGAAGTGATGGCTAAGGCTCAAGGCGCGTCAGACAAGCAAATTAGTGATTTGAAAAAACGATTAGCCAATTCCAAATTTTCAACAACAGTAACTTCTGATCTTAGTTCTGCTATCAACATTGATAACAATTTTGGAACAGACAGTAATGAAGATGAATCGCAAAAAATAACCGAAAAGCCCAATATCAATCCTGCACGTCGCGACACTTTAGTGTTTGGATATAGTATTTTCAATAACAAAAAACTAACGTTTGAACCCAACTTAAATATCCCGACTCCTGAGGGCTACATTCTCGGAGCTGGCGATGTGGTGATAATAAACGTATGGGGACAATCGCAAATGTCGTACGAACTGAATGTATCGGTTGATGGCAGCATTGACATACCATTGGCTGGACACGTCTATGTTTCTGGACTGACACTGAGTGAAGCTCGTACTCGTATCATGGCTAAGTTACGAAACATATATGGTGACTTGGGTAGCAGCACTACCGCATCAATTCATGTTGGTACATTACGAACTATATCTGTCAATGTGATGGGCGAAGTATTTGCACCAGGAACATACACCGTATCGGGTGCAGCATCGCTATTCAATGTTCTATACCTCAGTGGCGGACCAACATTTAATGGTTCGTTCCGCAACGTACAACTTATCCGTAACGGCAAGGTAGTTGCAACACTTGATGTATATGACTTTTTACTAAACTTCAATTCCGATGTTAATGTTCCGCTTTACAATGGCGATATTATTATGGTACCAACCTACCAAAAACGCATATCGGTATTTGGTGAGTTCAAACGCAACGGATATTTTGAAGCCAAAGAGGGAGAAACGATAGCCGACATCATTCGATATGCAGGCGGATTTACACCACAGGCTATGACTGATAAGATTGACCTTACACGTCAGGGGCGATTTGGTAAAGAATTCAAAGACATAACCGAAACATCAGCCGAATCGGTTCAAGTGCAAAATGGCGATAGCTTATGGGTGCACAAAGTAGCCGAGAACAGATGCGACAATGTGGTGTACATAATTGGCGGCGGAGTTTTTGCTCCTGGCAGCTTCGAGTTCACTGAAGGCATGAAATTGTCAGAACTTGTGCAGAAAGCTGGTGGCTTAGTTGAAAATGCTTTTATGACACGTGGCGTTATAACACGCAAAAACGACGACTATACACTACAATCGCTCAATTTTAACGTTGCTGATTTAGTATCGGGCAAATACGATTTAGTTTTGAAAGATAACGACCAAGTGCTTATCTCGAAAATAGACAACATGCGCGACGCCCCAATACTGACAATAAAAGGTGCTGTACGAAATGTAGGCATATTTGAATACCGTGACAACATAACATTGGGCGACCTCATTCTACTTGCTGGTGGACTAAAGTCTGACGCATCAACAACAAGTGTTGAGATAGTACGCCGACTACCATATGCCATTGCCGATACAAGCAATTACTCGGTAGCAAACGAACAGTATATCAACATTACTCGCGATCTCAAACTTGACGATGAAGGTAATTCATTCTCTCTACAACCATTCGATATAATCACTATTCGCGAATACCTATCGGCTCGTTTTAGTGGTTCTATAACCGTATCTGGTGAAGTTCGTTTTGCTGGTACATATGAAATGACAAGCAAAAACGACAACATACTAACCATGATTGAACGTGCTGGTGGTCTAACCGACGCTGCATATTTAAAAGGGGCTCGCCTATATCGTCGCATATTACTTACCGACAAAGACAGAATAATAAAGACCCGACAAGCAAAGGCACAAAGTGTAGACACCACACGTGTAAAAGACTTGGTTGAGGTTGATACCTATGAGCTTGTTAGCATCGACCTTGCTAACATAATGAAAGACCCTCAAAAATATGCCGACTTAAAATTGCAAGATGGAGATGAAATTATCATTCCAAGTCGTTTGCAAACAGTTAGAGTATCAGGTCAGGTGTTAAACCCGGTTTCGCTAACATGGAGCAAACGTCAAAGTGCACGTAAGTTTATCAATATGGCTGGCGGTTTTGCTACTCGCGCAAAGAAAAGCAAAACGTTTGTAGTATATCCCGATGGTCATGCTGAAGCTACTCGTCATTTCCTATTCATAAAAAATTATCCAACAGTAGAGGCAGGTTGCGAAATTATAGTGCCAGAACGCGCACCACGTAGCACATCGCCAACACAAGTTGTTGGTCTTACAAGTTCAATAGTTACAGTGGCAGCACTTGTAGTATCACTTATAAAATAATGGAAGAGCAAAAGAATAACACAGAAGAGCAGTTCGACATAATATGGCTGCTAAAATATCTCTACTCAAAGTGGACATTCATAGCTAAAGTTACTGCTGGTATTGTATTGCTGTGTATCATCGTTTGGGCTTCAAAACCAAAGATATATACAGCAACAGCCTCTATATTGCCAATAGAAGAAGAGCAAGGGTTATTATCTGGTCTGTCAGGTAATTTAGGCTCATTGGCTTCACTTGCTGGTGTTAATCTATCTGCAACATCAAAATCGGCAACCATCATAACATCCGACCTCTATCCAAAGGTAGCTGAGAGCGTGCCATTTCTTAGTTACATGATAGATGTAAAACTGCCATGGAAAGAGCCTAAAGACACGATAATGAGTTTCTACGAGCATCGCATTGCCGACACTATACCAACCTTTGGTGGACTCATATTCAAATACACTCTCGGATTGCCTGGCACAATAATGAAATCTGTAACAGACAAACCACAAGTGCAACATTCTGACAAAACATTGCCATACGTAACACTTGACAAAGAACGAGAGAATGCTATTGCGCAAATGCAAAAGATGATAACTGTAGAGGAAGATCCACAATACAAAACCATCGAAATATCAGTTGATGCTGAATCGCCAGAACAAGCTGCAATATTGGCCACCAACGTAATTGAACAAATACAAAACACAGCTACCGAGCACAAAACACGCCGAGCAAAATCGATATTGTCGTTCACCGAAGAACGTTATAAAGAAGCTTCGGCTGAATACGAAGATATATATCGCCGATTTAGCCAATATAAAGACCGTCATCGCGATATGGTGCAAGAACGTGTAGGTGCTGAATACCAACGTCTGTCAGACCAATACGACCTTGCCCGATCGATACTCAATACTCTTTCATCACAACTAGAACAGTCACGTCTGGCTGTGATGCAAAACACCCCAGTTTTCTCCGTTGTAGAACCGGTGGTAATGCCACATAAAAAATCGAGCCCTAAATTGTCACTACACCTCATCTCTGGCATATCATTGGGACTTTTGGCATCAATAAGTTGGTTACTTATACAACTTGGTTGGTGGCAAATATTTGACGAAGAGAAATTCAGAAAAGTGAAGGCCCGTGTAGAAGAGCATAGCAACAATAAAAACAATTAGTTTGTGACAAAAATATTATCTATCATAGTCCCAACATATAACATGGAAAAATATGTTGGGAATTGCATTGAATCGATGTTGGCTATTGCCAATAAATCAAGATTAGAAATTATTGCAGTAAACGATGGTAGCACAGACACCTCTTTGAATATACTTAAGCAATATGCTCAGACATACCCCGATGTAGTTAAAGTCATCGACAAAACTAATGGCAATTATGGTTCGTGCATCAACGCTGCTCTACCTATTGCAGTAGGTAAGTATATCAAAGTATTGGATGCTGATGATTGGGTCGATTCTGATGAATTCGCAAAATATATAACACATTTAGAACAATGTGATGCCGATGTATCAGTTACATCATTTAAGCAAGTTTACGAAAACGGCATTATTACTAACTGGCCTATAGCTGAAAATGAGCCTATAGGTGTAGAGAGTGTTATGACATTCTTCTCATATAAAGAAAACATAACATTACCTATGCACCGACTTGCTTATAAGACTGAACTATTGCACAACATAAACTATCGACAAACAGAAGGTATCTCATATACCGATTCTGAATGGGTGTATATTCCAATGCTACATGTAAAAACAGTAGATATTTCTAAATATAATGTGTATCAATATCGCTTAGGCAGAGCCGGACAAACAATGGATCCGAAAGTAATATTGCGCTCCATGTCACACGAATTGATACTTATGCAATCGATGCTCAGCCACAGAACAAAAGAATTGCAAAACCTTTCAGGAACACTACTTCAATTTGCCAATTTCGCAATATGCCGAAAAGCATTAGTTATATATACTCAGATGCTGATAAAAGCAAATGACAAACAATTTCAGCGTAACATAATAAACGACTTAGAGACAACGATGCAAACATATGCACCTGAACTATATGAAAAAATGGCTACATACGATGCTCGTTGTTGTGTAATACGACATTGGCGAGCAACGCACAAAAGATATAATATAATTGTTCGTAAGGGATTAGAATATGCCATATCACTGTACAAAATGATACAGAAATGCGCATAATCACAGACCTTCTATAATTTAAATATACCCAATAGCCAATTGACAAAACATTAGAGTTGTGTTGTACATATCATATATCATTGGCTAAAAAGAATTGAGATATAGCGAGTTTTGAAAAGATAGTGTCACTAATAAATAAAGACAAAAATGGCAGATAAAGTTATTACTGTAACATCTCCGTTATTACCAAAGTTAGACGAGTTTGATGCTTTACTAAAAGAGATATGGAACAATAAATGGATAACCAACAACGGTTCGTTCCACCAAAGGTTAGAAAAAGAGTTGGCAGATTATTTAAAAGTACCATATGTATCTCTCTTTACCAATGGCACACTGCCTCTGATTACCGCATTGCAAGCTATGCGAATAACTGGTGAAGTAATAACCACTCCATATAGTTTTGTTGCCACTACACACTCACTATGGTGGAACGGAATAAAACCTGTATTCGTTGACATCGACCCATCTACAGGCAACATCGATCCAGAAAAAATTGAAGCTGCAATAACACCCAAAACAACTGCCATAATGCCCGTACATGTTTACGGAAAGCCATGCAGAACAAAAGAGATACAAGACATTGCAGATAAATATGGACTAAAAGTGATATACGATGCTGCTCATGCATTCGGAGTTGAAGTAAATGGCGAAAGTGTATTGAATGCTGGTGATATGTCGACACTTAGTTTCCATGCCACAAAAGTATACAACACAATTGAGGGCGGTGCTCTCGTGATGCATGATGAAAAAACGAAAAAACGTATCGATTACCTTAAAAACTTTGGATTCGCTGGCGAAACAGAAATTGTAGCACCTGGCATCAATAGCAAAATGGACGAAATACGCGCTGCCTATGGCCTATTAAACCTAAAGCAAGTTGATGCAGCAATAGAATCGCGCCATCAGACTGCAATCAGATACCGCGAAGCACTGCGCAATGTTGAAGGCATCACATTCTTCGACGATATGCCTAGCGTAAAACACAATTATTCGTACTTTCCAATTTTTGTGGATGCAGAAAAATATGGCATGACCCGCGATGAACTCTATTTCAATATGCGCGAAAAGAATGTCCTCGGCCGCCGATATTTTTATCCTCTCATATCAGAGTTCTCTACATATCGCGGATTGGATAGTGCAAACCCTATAAACTTACCCAATGCTCACAAAATGGCGAATAGCGTAATATGTCTACCAATGCACCATGCATTGAGCAATGAAGATATTGAAAGGGTGGTAAATTGCATCAAGAAGTAATTATGAAACAAAAAAGGTTGATGCTCCTTGGGGGCTTGCGATACTTACTCCCCGTAATCGAAGAGGCACACAAATTGGGCATTTACGTGATTACTGCAGACTATTTGCCTAATAATATTGCGCATAAATATTCTGACGAATACTGCAACGTAAGCATCATTGATAAAGATGCTGTTTTGAAGGCTGCTCAAGGATTAGAAATCGACGGAATTCTTTCACATGCCGTAGATCCTGGTGTGGTTTCTGCTGCCTATGTTGCAGAAAGAATGGGACTGCCTTTTCAGTGCTCGTATGAGGCAGCTTGCATATTGCAAGACAAATCAAAATTTCGCAAGTTTCTTTCGGAAAACAATTTCAATTGTCCCAAAGCTAAGGGATATGACAATGTAGAGGCAGCATTGAATGACGTTGATTATTTCAATTGGCCTATCATTGTTAAACCTGTCGACTCTGCGGGTAGCAAAGGCGTGACGAAAGTTGAAAATAAGAGCGACTTGCGAACTGCTATCGAAATAGCTTTATCTGCATCACTATCTAAAAATTTTGTCATAGAGGATTTCTTGGATAAAGTTGGTGCGCAATCCAGCGCAGATATTTTTACTATAGATGGCAAACTTGTTTATCCAACATATTCAGATCAATTATTTGATCCACAAGCAGCCAATCCTTATACTCCTGCTATTGAAATTTGGCCATCTACAATGGATCAAAGATTTCAAGACGATTTGACGGAACAATTGCAACGACTATTTACTTTACTGAAGGTAAAATC